>JALZAO010000011.1 GCA_030948305.1 Pseudomonadota bacterium | reverse complement strand
CATGGGCTAAGCCTCGGCGGCTCGCCATCCCGCTTATCGCCGTCTCCTTGCACGCTATCTCGTGAATGCAATATCTTACGTCGCCGGCCGCTGATTCGCGGTCGCTCGCCTGGCTCGCTGCTCACAGCGCTTGTATTGCGGAATCTAGCCCGGTAGCATCGACATATTAACGGACCGGACCGGGTCGGCGGCGAATGCCGACCCCGGCCACGATGTCCGATCGTTCGCAACACGCGGACCAACGGAGCTTGGAGGAGATATGCGCGCATGCTCGCGTCGTTACCTGGGGCTCGCAATTGCCGGGATGGTTTTGGCCGGTCCGGCGGCGGCTGATGTCAAGATTGCCTTTATCGACCCACTCTCCGGCGGCGCCGCGACCACCGGCATTCTGGCGCAGAAGACGCATCAGTTCTACATCGACGCGATCAACGCCGCCGGGGGCGTCAACGGCGAAAAGATCGAGCTTATTTCGTTCGACAACAAAGTCAATCCGCAGGAATCGCTGATTCAGTTGAAGAAGGCGCTCGACGACGGCGCACGCTACGTCGTCCAGGGGAACGGCAGCTCCATCGCCCATGCAATCACCGAAGCGGTGCTAAAGCACAACGAGCGCAATCCGGGAAAGGAAGTGCTCTTTCTCAACTATGCGGCCGTCGATCCCGCGCTGACCAACGAGAAGTGCAACTTCTGGCATTTCCGCTTCGATGCGGATGCTGACATGAAGATGGCCGCGATGACCGACGTGATCGCCAAGGACAGCAAGATCAAGAAGGTCTATCTGATCAACCAGGATTATTCGTTCGGCAAGGCCGTTGCAGCGGCGGCCAACAAGATGCTGGCGGAGAAGCGCCCCGACATCAAGATCGTCGGCGATGAGGTGCATCCGCTGCAGAAGGTCCAGGACTTCTCGCCCTACATCGCCAAGATCAAGGCATCCGGCGCGGATACCGTCATCACCGGCAACTGGAGCAACGACATGGTGCTGCTGGTGAAGGCCGGCAAGGACGCGGGTCTCAAGGTTAACTGGGAAACTTTCTACGGCGGCAGCCCGGGCGCCGTGACCGCGATCGGTGAAGCCGGCGTCGACACCTTGAAGCAGGTGACCGAATGGCACAAGAACGCCACGCCGGAGCTCGACCCGACCGTGGCGGCGTTCGGCAAGCGCTTCCCCGGCAAGGAAAACGAGTACACCTACTGGCGCGCCAAGACCATGTGGGAGATGTTCGCGGCTGCGGCAAAAAAGGCGCAATCGAACGATCCGATCAAGGTCGCGAAAGCGCTCGAGGGAATGAAGATGTCGACCTCGCTCGGTGAAGTCGAGATGCGCGCCGACAATCACCAGATGCTGCAGCCGCTGTACGTGTCGACGCTGTTGAAAAACACGAAGTACGATGTCGAGGACTCGGGCCTCGGATGGAAGAGCGATGCCAAGGTGGAGGGCAAGGCGACGGCGTTGCCGACGACCTGCAAGATGGAGCGGCCGAAGTAGGGCGGATGCGCGTCTCGCTCGGGACACTAACGCATGCTCGAGCTCACGACGGTTTCGCTTCTTAACGGCGTGGTGTACGGCCTGCTGCTGTTCATGCTGTCGAGCGGCCTGACGCTCATCTTCGGCATGATGGGCGTTCTCAATTTCGCGCATGCGAGCGTGTTCATGCTCGGCGCGTATTTTTCCTACCAGCTGGGGCGCTGGATCGGGTTCTGGCCGGCGCTTGTGATCGCGCCCTTGCTGTGCGGCCTGGTCGGCGCGGGCATCGAGCGCTACGGCCTGCGCCACGTGCACAGAAGCGGGCATGTCGCGGAGATTCTATTCACGTTCGGCCTCGCGTATCTGATCGAGGAGCTGGTCACGATGGTCTGGGGCCGCAACGCGGTCGCCAACAGCGTGCCGCAGGCGATCGACTTTCCGCTGTTCCAGCTTTTCGACAGCAACTTCCCCGCTTACAAAGGGCTGATGATGGCGATCTCGGTCGCCATGTTCGTGTTCCTCTACCTGGCCCTCAAGCGGTCTCGCATCGGCCTCATTATCCAGGCCGCGCTCACACATCCGCAAATGGTCGGCGCGCTCGGACACGACGTGCCGGGTGTGTTCGTGCTGGTCTTCGCCGTCGGCAGCGCTTTGGCGGGATTGGCCGGTGTGATCGGCGGATTCATGCTGCTGACGCAGCCGACGCTCGCGCACGCGGTCGGCCCCATCGTCTTCGTCGTCGTCGTCGTCGGTGGATTGGGATCGCTCGCCGGCGCCTTGATCGCGTCGATGCTGATCGGCATCCTCCAGACCTTCGCGGTAGCCGTCGACTATTCGATGCTGGACCTGTTCCGTGCGCTCGGCATCGCGGTCACCCGCGCTACGCCGCTGTACGACTTCTATGCGATCAAAGTCGCGACCGCCGCGCCGATCGTCCCCTACTTGCTGCTGGTCCTGATGCTCATCGTGCGGCCCCGAGGTTTGCTCGGCAAACGCGACGTATGAGCGCCGACCAGCCGCGGCCCGCGTGCGCTCGTCCGGGGACAGCGTAGCGGCGCCAGCCGCGAGCGCCGGGGGGCCCTATGAGCGACGGCAGCATCGTCACCATGCCTTCGTCAGCTTCGACCGGGGCAGCGAGCCGTTGGGCCCACCAGTACAGGGCCTGGCTGGCGGTCGCCATCGTGCTGCTGATCCTGCCGCACGTTCCCGGCATGAATACCGACTTCGGACGCTCGCTATTGAGTCAAATGGGCATCGCCGCAGTGTTTGCGCTCTCGTTCAACGTCTTGTTCGGCCAAACGGGGCTCCTTTCCTTCGGACACGCCGTGTATTTCGGCCTCGGCGGCTACGCCGCGATCCATTTCATGCGCGCCATCAACCACGGGTTGCCGATCCCCATCCCGTTGGTGCCGCTCGCCGGCGCGGGCGGGGGTCTGTTGTTCGGCATTCTGTTCGGATCGGTGACGACGCGCCGGGCCGGCACGATCTTCGCGTTGATCTCCTTGGGGGTCGGCGAGCTGGTCTACGCCGCCACGTTCATGCTTCCCGGCTATTTCGGCGGCGAAGAGGGCATCACAGCCAGCCGGACGCGTGCACCTCATCTGTTCGGGCTGGATTTCGGATCGCAGCTCGAGGTTTATTACGTGATCGCAGCGTGGGCGCTGGTTGCAGCGCTCCTGATGCACGCCTTCATGCGTACCCCCGTGGGCCGCATGTGCAACGCCGTCCGGGATAATCCGGAGCGTGCCGCATTCGTCGGCTACAACACGCAGCACGTGCGGTTTTTTGCTTTTGCCGTCGCCGGCCTGTTCGCCGGACTGGCGGGCGGCCTCCACGCGATCAACTACGAGATCGTTGCCGCGGATGCCGTCAGCGCGCTGCGCTCGGGCACGGTGCTGATGATGGCGTACATCGGCGGCGCCGGACATTTCGCGGGGCCGATCATCGGCGCCGTGACGCTCACCTGGCTGCAGGTCAGCTTGAGCGGCTATACGCCCGCGTGGCTTTTGTATCTCGGCTTGTTTTTCATCGCGATCATCCTCTTCGCGCCATCCGGTCTCGCCGGCCTGATCGTGATGCACGCCCCGATCGTGCGGGCGAAGGCGTTCCGTGGCGTGCTGCGCGCTTACGCCATCGCCTTCGTGCCGGCAATCGTCATGGGAATCGGCGCGGTGCTGCTGATCGAGATGAGCTATCGCCTTTCGACGCAGCCTGAGCTTGGGACGACGATGCGCCTGTTCTGGGTGCGGATGGACGCGGCGAGGCCCTGGGCGTGGATCGCCGCCGTTCTCCTGTTCGTCGTGGGTTTCCACATTTTTCGCCGCAGCTGGCGCTACGTGGCGGCGGCGTGGACCCGCGCCAGTGCCGAGGCCAGGACGCGCACGTCCGCGGCGGCTACGCCATGACAGCTGTTTCCGCGGTGGGCAGCCCCGGGCAAGACGCGTCCGCGCTGCAGTTGCGGGACATTCACAAGAGCTTCGGCGCGACACCGATTATCCGCGGCGTCACGCTCGATATTCGCAAAAGCGAGCGCCATGCGATCATCGGCCCAAACGGCGCCGGCAAATCGACACTTTTCAATCTCATCAGCGGGCGCTTTGCTCCGACGCAAGGCTCGATTCGATTGAATGGCGAGGAAATCGCGGGCCGCGCACCGCATCAGATCAACCGGCGCGGATTGGCGCGCAGCTTTCAGGTCACGAACATCTTCCCGCGCTTGAGCGTCTACGAAAACATCCGTTGCAGCGTGCTCTGGTGTCTGGGCCACAGGTACAATTTCTGGCGCAGCGTGGCCAAGCTTCGTGACGCCAACGAAAGGACGGAAAAAACGTTGGAGCAGATCGGCATGACGGCGCGCCGGAGCACGCTTGCGGGCGTGCTGACCTACGCCGAGCAGCGGGCACTCGAGATCGGGATCACGATTGCGGGCGATTCGTCGGTTATCCTGCTCGACGAACCGACGGCGGGCATGAGCCGGAGCGAAACCGAATCCGCGGTCGAGCTGATCCGGTCGGTTTCGCAGGGCCGGACGCTGGTGATCGTGGAGCACGACATGGGCGTCGTCTTCAATCTGGCCGATCGGATCTCGGTGCTGGTGTACGGCGCGATCATCGCGACCGACGTGCCTGAGCGCATACGCGAGAACACCAACGTCCAGACCGCGTATCTGGGGGCACCCGCGCATGCTTGAGCTCGACAACGTCCACGCCTATTACGGCAAGAGCCATATCTTGCAGGGCATTTCCTTTCGCGTCGGCGAGGGCGAGATCGTCAGCTTGCTCGGAAGGAACGGCGCCGGCCGCTCGACAACGGTCAAGACGATCATGGGTGAAGTGGCTGCCGTCGGCATCATTCGCTTCAAGGGGCAGCGTATCGACGGATTGAAGCCGCATCAGATCGCACGCCGGGGCCTGGGATACGTGCCCGAGGACAGGGAGATTTTTCCAGGCCTGACGGTGCGCGAGAATCTACTCCTCGGGAAGAAGTCTGGCGGGCGGGCGGGGCGCTGGTCGCTCGACGATACGTTCGAGCTCTTTCCGCTGCTGCGCGCGCGCGCCGATACACCCGGCGGTGTACTTTCCGGAGGCGAGCAGCAGATGTTGACGATTTGCCGTACCTTGATGGGCGACCCCGACTTGATCATGGTCGACGAGCCGACGGAAGGGTTGGCGCCGAAGCTGGTCGAGTTGGTCCGCGGGCTCTTGGAGAAGATCGCCGAGCGCGGGATCGCAATCCTGCTGATCGAGCAAAAGCTGACGATCGCTCTGGCCATCTCGCGGCGGCTCTACGTCATGGGTCACGGGCATATCGTGTTCGAGGGTACGCCGCAGCACCTGCGCGCCAACGATGCGGTGCGCAAGGAATGGCTCGAGGTCTAGACGCGGGAAATCGCAGTTGGGCGGAGTAGCATGGGTCAAAGGAGCAAAAATCATCGGCGCTGACTATCAGTTGCACGACGCGGTGGCAGTGATCACCCTCGACAACCCGCCGCTCAACGGGTTGAACCACGGACTGCGCGCCGACTTGGTCGAGGGCATCGACCGGGCGAGCGCCGATATCGGTGTCGAGGCCATCATCTTCATCGGGGCCGGCAAGGCGTTCTCGAGCGGCGCCGACATCCGCGAATTCAATACGCCCAGGTCAACGGCGGAGCCCACCTTGCGCAGCGTGATTCGCATCGTCGAGACCAACGCCAAGCCGGTCATCGCGGCTATCGGCGGCATCTGCATGGGCGGAGGACTGGAGCTGGCGCTGGGGTGCCATTTCCGCGTTGCATCGCCTGGCGCCAAGATCGCGTTACCCGAAGTCAAGCTGGGACTCCTACCCGGCGCGGGAGGCACGCAGCGCCTGCCGCGTGCGATCGGTGTGGAAGCTGCGTTGAACATGATCGTTTCCGGCGCGCCTGTGTCGTCCGAGCGATTCAAAGGCACTAAGCTCATCGACGAAATCATCGAAGGTCCATCGTTGGAAAATGAATTGCTGCGGGGTGCGCTGGCGTTTGCGCGCAAGGTGGTCGCGGAGCGCCGGCCGCTGACGCGCTTGCGCGACGTGAAGATAGCCTTCCCAAACGCCGACGCGTTTTTTCAGTTTGCGCGGAACAGCGTGGGCCCGCTCGCGAGGAACTTTCCCGCTCCGCTCAAATGCATCGATGCGATTGCCGCGGCCGTCACCAAGTCTTTCGACGAAGGCCTCAAGTTCGAGCGCGAGCTTTTCACGCAACTAGTGCAAACGCCGGAGTCGCGGGCGCTGCGCCATGCATTTTTCGCCGAGCGTGCTGCGGCGAAAATCCCCGATGTGCCCGAGAATATGCCGGCACGCAAGATCGCCAGCGTTGCCGTCATCGGCGCGGGCACCATGGGCGGCGGTATAGCGATGAACTTTCTGAGCGCCGGGTTTCCCGTCACCCTCCTCGAGATGAAGCAGGAGGCGCTCGACAAGGGCGTGGCGACCCTACGCAAGAATTACGAGGGGTCGATCAAGCGCGGCAAGCTCACTCCGGAAAAGCTCCAGCAGAATTTGGCGCTGCTGAAACCCACGCTGTCCTACGATGACGTCAAAACCGCCGATCTCGTCATCGAGGCCGTATTCGAGGACATGGCCGTGAAGCAGGCGGTGTTCGAAAGTCTCGATGCGGTGGCGAAACCAGGCGCCATCCTCGCGACGAACACGTCGACGCTCGACGTCAACAGGATTGCATCGTTTACCCGGCGTCCGCAGGACGTGGTCGGCATGCATTTTTTCAGCCCGGCCAACGTGATGAAGCTGCTGGAGGTCGTGCGCGGGGAAAAGACCGCCAAGGATGTGCTGGTCGCGGTCATGCAGGTCGCCAAGAAAATCAACAAGACCGCGGTCGTGTCCGGCGTATGCGATGGCTTTATCGGCAATCGCATGATCGAGCAGTATTTGCGTCAGGCGATGTTTCTGCTCGACGAAGGCGCGTCCCCTCAGCAGGTCGACCGCGCGCTGGAGCGTTTCGGCATGGCGATGGGCCCGTTTCGCATGAGCGACCTCGCGGGCAATGACGTCGGTTGGTACATCCGCAAGCGCCGTTACGTCGAGAAGCCGGACGTCGTCTACTCGAAGATCGCCGACCGGCTATGCGAGCTGGGCCGTTTCGGCCAGAAGACGGGGCTCGGCTGGTACCGCTACGAAGCGGGCAAGCGCGACGCAATTCCCGATCCAGCGGTCGACGAACTAATCGGCGGCTACCGCAAAGAGGTCGGCATCACGCAGCGCAAGATCGCAGATGACGAGATCGTCGAGCGCTGCATCCTCGCGCTGGTCAATGAAGGAGCACGCATCCTCGAGGAGGGTATCGCCCAGCGCGCGTCCGACATCGACATGGTCTACCTGACCGGCTACGGCTTTCCTTTGTATCGCGGAGGGCCCATGCTCTACGCCGACATGCTGGGTCTGTACACCGTCGTGCGCAGCATGTCGCGCCTGGCAAGCAATGCGCACGCCGATCCTGCGTTCTGGCAGCCGGCGCCTCTGCTGGCCAAGCTTGCGGCGGAAGGCAAGACCTTCAACGGCTGACGGCACATCATTGCCACTCGACGGGAACATTCCATCATGACCGACGCAGTCATCGTCTCCACCGCACGCACCGGCCTCGCCAAGTCGTGGCGCGGCGCGTTCAACATGACTCACGGCGCGACCCTGGGCGGTCACGTCGTCAAGCACGCGATCGAGCGCGCGAGGCTCGACCCGGCCGAGGTCGACGATGTCCTGATGGGCTGTGCCTTTCCCGAAGGCGCTACCGGCTCCAATATCGCACGCCAGATCGCGCTGCGCGCCGGTTGCCCCGTCAGCGTCCCCGGAATGACAATCAATCGCTTCTGCTCATCCGGGTTGCAGACGATTGCCATGGCCGCGCAACGGGTGATGGCGGGCGAGGGCGAGATCTTTGTCGCCGGCGGCGTCGAATCGATATCGTGCGTCCAGAACGAGTCCAACAAGCATATGTTGCGCGATACATGGCTACTGGAACACAAGCCCGAGATCTATTGGACCATGCTGGAAACGGCGGAGAACGTTTCAAAGCGCTACGCGATCTCGCGCGAGAAGCAGGACGAGTATGGCGCGCAGAGCCAGCAGCGTGCCGCAGCCGCCGCGGCGGCAGGGAAATTCGACGCCGAGATCGTGCCGATGACCGTGACCATGGGCGTGGCCGACAAGGAGTCGGCGCGCTTGTTGACCAGGGAGACGACCATCGCGGCCGACGAAGGCATCCGCGCAGATACGACCTACGACGGCGTCGCCAGGATCAAGCCCGCGCTGCCGGGAGGCGTGATTGCCGCCGGCAACGCAAGCCAGTTTTCGGATGGCGCGTCGGCGTGCGTGGTGATGAGCGACCGGAGCGCCGCGAAAAGAGGCTTGCAGCCCCTGGGAATCTTTCGCGGCTTCGCGGTGGCCGGTTGCGAGCCGGATGAAATGGGCATCGGCCCCGTCTTCGCGGTGCCGCGATTGCTCGAGCGCGCCGGCAAGAAAATCGACGACATCGGGTTATGGGAGCTCAACGAGGCGTTCGCGGTGCAAGTGATCTACTGCCGCGACAAGCTCGGCATCCCCAACGATCGCCTCAACGTCAACGGCGGCGCGATCGCGGTCGGTCATCCCTACGGCGTTTCGGGCGCGCGGCTCAGCGGTCACGCGCTGATCGAGGGCAAGCGCCGCGGCGCGAAGTTCGCGGTGGCGACCATGTGCATCGGTGGAGGGATGGGCGCTGCGGGGCTGTTCGAGGTCGTCTGAAGCAGGCATAGCTTGTCCCGACCAAGGCTCGACTGTTCAATCTCCGATCAGACTTGACACGCATTCCACTCAACGACTGAGCTCGACCCACAGCTTCGGTCGGTCTTCTCCGAAGCGGTCGACCACTACTGCAGTGTCGTCTTCGCCTTGCATTCCACGGTTTCCCCAGGCGCTTGACCGATACGGCAAACGATGACCGTTCGCTCGGTGCTGTCGTAAAACCAGGCAAACGAAATCCCGTTGGACGACGAACTGCTGATGGGCGTCATTGTCGGGCGAACATCCGCTCGGATCTGAGCCAAGGCGTGAAGGCCATAAGTGGCAATCGCGGCAACGAGAAGCAAACTCCCAAGCTTGATCATGAATTCCTCCTTTTACGTTCCCAGGGTGAGCGTGATATTAGCAAGCGCGCGCTCGTAGACCGAATCGCACCGATCGTCAGCGCTTTTTGTGGTGGACCCAATCTTATGGCGGAATTCGAATGGGCTATCCGAAGCACTGGTCGTTGTCCCGGCGGTGGCCAACGAGCATCCCGGTGCCGCGCGCCGCCACCACCCTGACGTTGAGCGCGTCCGCACGGGTGCTCTGTCCCGAGGTCGAGGCCGCGGGGGTCTGTTTTAAAAGGAACTTCTTGCGCTGGCATGACATGTGCATAAAGAACCTGCTGGCTCAAGTCTCAGTTACCCGGGCACGGTACCGAACTCGCTCTCGCTGGGCGACCCGAAAAAATAACTGATGCGATCGACCGTATACATCATGAATCCTCGCCATCGCATTGCTTCGATAGCCATCGGCCTGCTGGTCTCGACCGGCGCAACCGCGCTGGACGTGAACGTCGTCGGCTTGTTCCCAAACAAAGCCGTGGTGCAGATCGAAGGCGGTGCCCTGCAAACTCTCTCCGTCGGACAGAAGACGCGCGACGGCATCGTCCTGCTGTCGGTGGATCGCGATGGCGCAATGTTCGATATCCAGGGTCGGCGCGTGGCGCTTGCAATGGGTCCTGCGCGAAGGCAGACGAGCCCCGCCGCCGTGGCCCAAACGAGCCCCGCCGCCGCGGCCAACTACGCGGTGGTCCCAACAAACGAGCGGGGCGATTTGGTCGCCGATGGCGAAGTCAACGGTATGCCGGTTCGATTCGCTGTGGATACAGGCGCGACATTCATCACGCTTCCCGCCCGCGAGGCGAGCCGCCTCGGGCTCGACTATCAAAATGGCCAGAAGACGGTGATGGAAACGGCCAATGGCAATGTGTTCGCTTATCGTCTCAAGCTCGACACCGTACGCGTTGGCGGCGTGGCCGTGCATAACGTCGACGCCGTCATCACGGAGGGCAACAGCCTGCCCATCGCCTTGCTCGGCATGAGCTTCCTCAATCGCACGGACATGAAGCGCGAGGGAACGATCTTGACGCTGACGAAGCGGAACTAAGAAATAGCTCGGCCCGTGCGCTTCGACTTGGCGGCCATTGGCTGTTAGTGCTTCGGCGTGCCGCGGGCGCCGCCGGGCCCTAGCCTCATTTGAAGATGCGCGCGTTCCGAATCCAGACGATGCATTCGCTTTGACAGCCCGCCGTGGAGCACGAAGCCATACGTCGGGTTGTGGTCCTACCCACGTTCCGTGGACACCATAATTGGGCGACTTGCATCGCCTCGAAGGCCGCGAACAACCGGCAACGATCGATCCCTGAATCACCTCGTCGGCCCGTCTTTGCTGCAATGGTCGAAGTTCCAATCGCCTTCGAACGCGTTTGCTGGAGCCTACAGATGTCCAGGCACGAGCATGCTGACGACGGTATCTCTGCGCTTGCTCGAGCCCGACTGCGCTAGCAATCGAAAGGCGGCCGGCGCTCTTCATTCGGAAGCCGCCGGCCGTTCCCGTCTCTCTGCGTTGGCTGCTGTTATCTTCAACGTCGCCTCATCGCGGTGCCGCTTGCCGGGCCGCGGCTTTTGGTGTGCTACGCTTTGATCTTCTCAGGAAGGAAAAGCCGCCGGAATGAATCCGACCAGACCGCACTGGCGAACGGCAGACGCGGTGCCGCGACGATTCTTTCAATTGGCGCACGCGCACGGCAAGCAGCCGGCAGCTTGTTCTTGCCTGCAGCGGTGATGGCGCGCAACGCCGCTGGCCGATACGCGTTAGCGGCGATTCGCTATCGCACGCGCGCACATCAGACTGAATAATGCCGCTCGTCGGTTTCACCCCGACCAAGGCTCGGCTCGTACTCGAAGAGAATAAAGAGAGCGTGCTGGTGATGAAGGTCGCCCTCGCGAAGGGGGAGAGCGTCGAGCTGGCGACCGGCGGAACATTGCAGGCGCTCGCCGGTGTTCTGCGCATCCGCGAACGCAGAACGGACAAATGGCAGGGCAATGGCAAGGGTGTCGGGTCGCTTGTCTTTGTGGACGCGGGGCGCGGCGGCGACCAGGAGTCGGCGAAATTCCAGATCAATATCTCGATTTCGACAAAGAAGTTCGACGCGCTGCTCAAAATCGCGATTTCGGGCAGGCTGCCCTCGAAATTTTTCGTCGACGCGGGAGAGAAGGTGTCGCGGAACGAGACGCGGGGCATGACCTACAAAATGGCTCCCGGGGGGCGCACAAAGGTGTGGGACAATCAGTCGTTCGCGTTTTTGCCGGTGACGAATTTTTCGGCGATCATTCCCATCACCGTTCCGGAGCCGCCCGCGGGTTCCTCCACCGACGCCGCTCAATCCGCGCCCGAGCCGCCGGTGAGCTATGGTCAGGTGGTAGATCTCGCGGAGGACCTCGCCGTTTTTCGAACCGAAACGAATCACACGCTCATGACGATCGTGTCGCTTTTTGCGGTCCTGGCCTTAATGGCGCTGCTGTTCAATTTGATTCACTTCTTCTGGTGATCAGCGATACTCGGCGAAGGCTGTCATCGGCGTGGCCCCGACACGATGCGGAGCGCACCGGTGCCGGTGTAATGCCGCCCGGATCAGGCGGCGCGTGAAGCCGGCATGACCTTCCGGATCGTGCGCGAGACAGAGGTCGGCGCTGCCGGCGTCTTCGGGACGGTAGTAAACGCCGCAGTTGGGATTGATTTCCAGCATGAAGGGCACGCCGCTGCGGTCGACCCGCAGATCGCAGCGCCCAAAGCTCGCGCCCTTGAGGGCGACGAAGAAGCGGGCGGAAACATCGCGCAGGAGAGCGTCGAGCATCGGGTCGTCGACCGGGAACGCCGACATCTTCTTGTAATTCACCCACTTCATCTCGGAGTGCTTGAAGGTCTCGCCTTCGGGAAAGCGGTATTGGATCGGCGCGTAGGTCTTGGGCCGTGCCGGATCATCCGGGTTCTCCGCCACGAGGACCGTGCACTCGGTCCCCTCGATGAACTCCTCGATCAGCGCCGCCCCGTGACGGCGCATGATCTTGCGTGCCTGCTGTCGTAATCCCGCTGGCGAGCAGACGCGGGAGCGCCGGGAAAGATCGACGCTGGAATAGCTGCTGTAGTGTTTCACGAAGAGGGGAAAGCGCAGTACCTCAGCGGCGCGCTCGATATCGGCGTCGCAGCGTGCCAGGACGTAATCGGGGGTGGCGATGCTCTCGGCCCTGCAAGCCAGTTTCATCGCCTCGCGCGGGGGCTCATAGAATTCCGACGTGGCGCCGGTGAAGGCGACGCCATGTTCTTCCAGCGTCTTCACGACCTCGATGCCCGGGATACTCTGGTCCGCGGCCCCATCGCAGAGATTGAAAAAGAGATCGAAGTCCTGCTGGATACGTCGAGTGATCTGTTCGACCGAGGACGACTTCTTGAGATATTCGACCTGCCAGTGCGCGTCGGAAAAAAAAGGCCTTGGATCGCACGGCCAGTCATCGGAGGCAAACGGGTGTGCGAGGAGATCCTGGTTGGTCAGGAGGCAGATGCGCATGAACGTTCGGCGATAGATCAGTGAGCCAGCACGTCGACGAGTGGAAGTCCGGACATACTACGCTTCCCGGCGTGACTTCACGCGAGCGGGCGGATGACCGCTCGTGGCCGAAACTGAAGGTACCCACGTTTGATTGACACCTCCAATCAGAGCAATACTGACTTGAGGAGGTGTTCGATGGAATACACACCGCGCAGGAAATTGACTCGGGAATTCAAGCTTGAAGCGGTTCGCCAGACAGCGTTGAGCGAGAAGCCCAAGGCCCAGCTGGCTCGGGAGTTGGGCGTAGGCGTCGGCCAGGTGCGAACGTGGCGGCTCGAGTTCGAGAAGGAGGCGGTGAACGGCATTGCCAAGCCTGATCGATCTGCCGCTAAGGATCTTGAGCAGCTGCGTCGCGAGAACGCAAAGCTCAAGGCACGCAAAACGGCGCTCCGGACGTG
>JALZAO010000010.1 GCA_030948305.1 Pseudomonadota bacterium | reverse complement strand
CACCTGGTGCGCTTTCTCATCGACCCAATAATCGCCCTTCCCCTGCTCCTCCTCCTGCCGGGTGAGCTTGGGCGCAAGCTCGTTCAACCGGTAATAGAGATCGACGTTGTCGTCGGCCTGGCCGGAGATGATCAACGGCGTGCGCGCTTCGTCGATCAGGATGGAATCGACTTCGTCGACGATGGCGTAGACGAGACCGCGCTGCACTTTTTCCGATGCATGGAAGACCATGTTGTCGCGCAGGTAGTCGAAACCGAATTCGTTGTTGGTGCCGTAGGTGATATCCGCCGCATAAGCCGCCTGCTTGAGGTCGTGGCTCATCTGCGACAGGTTGACGCCGACCGTCAATCCCAGGAAACGGTAGATCCGTCCCATCCAGTCGGCATCGCGCTGGGCGAGGTAATCGTTGACCGTGACGATGTGAACGCCACGGCCGGTCAACGCATTCAGGTATGCGGGCAATGTAGCGACCAGCGTCTTGCCCTCGCCGGTGCGCATTTCGGCGATCTTGCCGTAGTGCAGGCCCATACCGCCGATCAGCTGCATGTCGAAGTGGCGCATCAGCAAGGTGCGCTTGCTGGCTTCGCGCACCACCGCGAACGCCTCGGGCATGACCGCGTCGAGCGTTTCGCCCTTCGCGACGCGCTCCTTGAGCGTTGGCGTCTTCGCCTTCAGTTCGTCGTCCGACAGCGCGGCAGTCGCGGGCTCCAGGGCATTGATCTCCTGGACGACCTGCGCGTATTGCTTCAGAAGCCGCTCGTTCCGGCTGCCGAAGATCTTGGTAAGAATGTTGGGAATCATGAAGTCGGTATCTCAAGCCGCCGGGCAAAAAAACAAGGGGTGAGGACCCCCTCACCCCTACCTGTCCATCGGCTGCCTAGGGCCGAAAAACGTGATGGCGCAGACCGCCCGCTACTCGCTCTAGCCCGTGGGTTGCAGGAAACGCGCCGGATTCTGCGGGACACCGTTCAAACGCACCTCGAAGTGCAGATGCGGGCCGGTCGATCGGCCGGTCGATCCTACCGTCGCTACGCGCTGGCCGCGAATAACGAGGTCGCCCTCCTTGACCAGCAGCGTCGAGCAATGTGCGTAGCGGCTGAGCAGTCCATTGCCATGATCGATCTCGAGCATTTTACCATAGGCGGGATGGACGTCCGCGAAGATGACCTTGCCGCTCGCGGCGGCGTCGATCGTGGTTCCGGCCTCCGCCGGAAAGTCGATCCCCTCGTGAAAGCTTTTCTCGCCGCTGAACGGATCGACGCGCCATCCGAAGTTGGACGAAAACCAGCCGTTTTCGATCGGCGAGATGCTCGGCAGAAATTTCTTGTTGACCGAGTCGGTCACCACCAGTGCCTCGAGGACGCCGAGTTGATCGGAGCGTTCGTCGACCTGGTGTGACAGCTGGCTCAGCATCGCAGTGAACTCGTCCACCGTGAAATCGCGCCGGAGCGTGGGCACCGGGCCGCCGCGGCCGGGCGTCGATCCCGGCTCCAGCGTCGGCAATTCCTGCGGCTGCAATCCAGCGAGCCTGGCAAGCCGCTCGCCAAGGCTGTCGAGCCGCAGCATCTGCGCCTGCAGGTCGCCGAGCTTCATTGCCATCGCGCTCAAGTGGCCATGCACGACCTCCTCGGTCCTCTGCGCCTCCTGCCGCTGATCGGCGAGCATGATGGCCTGCAACAGCGGATGATTGATCGATGCAGCGTAGCGCAGCGTCACGTAATTGAATATGAGCGTGAAGGACAGGAACAGCAGCAGGATGGCGAAGCTTCCGGCCGCCCAGTGCCGCCAGTCGAGGGTAAGCGTGCGCGCGCGAACGGTGGCGCTGGAGACGAAGATTATGTTCAAATGGCTTTACTCCCGTGGTGCTCGCTCCAGGACCCCGGTCGCGGAACGCTTTGCGGATACCGTCCCATGCGCCGACTCCATCAGATCCTGAAAGGCGAATCCACACTCGACGATCTATTGCAGCGCCACCGGCGTGAAGCCGCGCTGCAGGATCGCATCCAACAAGCCCTGCCCCCGGCGTTGGCGAAACACGTCGCCGTCATCGATGCGAGGTCGGTGGAGCTCGAACTGGGTGCTGCAAGCGGCGCGGCGGCCGCGCTACTGCGCCAGCATGCTCCTGAACTTCGAAGCGCGCTAGTCCGTGCGGGATGGGAATTTACTGGAATACGGGTCCGCGTGCAAGCCCGCCTGGCACGCGAATCTCTGCCGAAGTCACCTAAGAAACAACTAGATAACGCGTCCGCGGCCACCCTGCTGAGTCTTGCCGCGGAACTCGGCGAGTCGCCGCTTGCGCAAGCGCTCCGACGGCTTGCGAGCATGCGATCGCGCACCGACTCGATTGACAACTCCGTTGGCAACTCAGTTGACAACCGACCAGTTGACAACCGATGCCACTGCGACAAGCCGCTCGAAGGCGTAGAAGAGCAGAAGCCCGAGCAATAGAAAGATCGTGTATTTGACGACCTGCCAGATAAAGCGCAAATAGCGCCGGTCGCGTTTGAAGAGATAGAACGCCAACGCAACCGAGATGGCCGCCAGCGCCAGGAACAGCAGGAATCGAACGAGAAGCAGCGAGTACCTCTACAGCGCGACCTTCTCTACGGGCCAGCGCTCACAGTCGAGAGCGTCATGCCCCCTGCACCTGCCACGACCGGAATGCGCTCGGCACGTCCGCGGGCGCATCGAAGGTGATCAGCTCCCAGGCTTCGGGTCGCGAGAGCAAGGTGCGCGACAGGGCGTTGTTGAGCCCGTGACCGGATTTGTAGGCGGTGTATTTGCCGATCAACGGGTGTCCGAGCAGATACAGATCGCCGATCGCGTCGAGCACCTTGTGCTTGGCAAATTCGTTGTCGTAACGCAGCCCCTCGCTGTTCAGGATGCGCGTTTCATCGAGTACGATCGCATTCTGCAGGTTGCCCCCCAGGATAAGGCCTGCGGCACGCAACGCCTCCACGTCCTGCATGAAGCCGAAGGTTCGAGCGCGGCTGACTTCCTTGATGTACGAGTGCTCGGCAAAATCGATCGCGACGTGTCGGTTTTCCGATCCGAACACCGGGTGCGGGAAATCGATGGTGAAATCGAGCATGAACCCGTCATGTGGATCGAAGCGCGCCCACTTGTCGTCTTGCCGCGCTTCGACGGCCGACTTGATCCGCAAATAGCGTTTGGGTCGCGACTGCTCGACGATGCCGGCCGACTGCAGCAGAAAGACGAACGGCCCGGCGCTTCCATCCATGATCGGGATCTCGGGACCGGCAACCTCGACGTGTAAATTGTCGATTCCCAACCCGGCAAGCGCCGACATCAGGTGCTCCACCGTCGAGATTCGAGCTCCGTCCTTTTCCAGCGACGACGACAGACGCGTGTCACCGACATTGCGAGCGTCAGCGGCTATCGTTACCGGTTTGGGCAGATCGGTGCGGTGGAAAACAATGCCGGTATCCGGCGACGCCGGGCGCAGCATCAGCTCGACGCGTACGCCGGTGTGCAAACCAACACCGGTCGACTTGATCTTGTTCTTGAGCGTTCGCTGCCTGAGCATCATTAAGCCCCCGGCGCGATCGGTCGAAATGGTCCGAAAGCGCGATGGTTCAAGGGTTTACGTCATGTTAACACATCCGCAGCCCGAGCCGACGAACGAAGGCGTAACAGTACGTGTGCGAGTCTGCTGCGCGCGTGCAATTGAAGCATTCAGTCGGCCTGCTTGCGCAGGAATGCCGGGATATCGGCAGGGTCGAACGCCGAGGCTCCGCTTGCCGGCGCCGCCGCGCGACCGCGCCGCACCACCGCCGGGGTCTTGTCCAGACTGTCATAGTCGACGTTTCCTGCGTGCACGCCGATCCCGTCGGTGCCGTTACGCTCGATCACCTGCTCGACAACTTCGAGACGCGGCTGCCGCACCTTGGCCGCGGCTCCGCCCAGGCCGGTAGCGATCATGGTCACGCGCAATTCGTCGCCGATCGAGTCGTCGATGACCGTGCCGACGATGACCAGCGCTTCGTCCGCGGTAAATTCCTTGATTGTCTCCATGACCTGATGGTATTCCTTCATCTTCAGTCCGGAAGACGCGGTGATATTGACCAGCACGCCGCGCGCTCCGGAAAGATTGACCTCTTCCAGCAGAGGGCTGGCCACGGCGCGCTCGGCAGCAAGGCGGGCCCTGTCCGCGCCCGCCGCCGTCGCCGAGCCCATCATCGCCATGCCCACTTCCGACATCACGGTGCGCACGTCGGCAAAGTCGACGTTGACCAACCCCGGATTGTTGATGACCTCGGCGATGCCGGAAACCGCGCTGCGCAGAACGTCGTTGGCGGCGGCATAGGCGTCGAGCACCGAGACATCCTCTCCCAGCACCTGCATCAGCTTGTCGTTGGGAATGATGATCAACGAGTCGACGCATTTCTTGAGCTCTTCTATGCCGGCGTCGGCCACTCTCTGCCGCTTGCCTTCGAACCGGAAGGGCCGCGTTACGACCGCGACGGTCAGAATGCCGCGGTCCTTCGCCACCTGCGCGACGATTGGAGCGGCCCCGGTCCCTGTTCCGCCGCCCATGCCGGCGGTGATGAACAGCATATCGGCGCCATCGATCATCTCCGCGATGCGATCCTTGTCTTCCATGGCCGCGTCGCGCCCGATCTCCGGACGTGCGCCGGCACCGAGTCCACGCGTGAGGCTGCTGCCGAGCTGCAATTGAATCCGGGCGGTCGAGCGCTTGAGCGCTTGCGCATCGGTATTCGCGGCGATGAATTCGACGCCCGGCAGCCCTTTGCCGATCATGTGCTCGACGGCGTTACCGCCGCACCCGCCCACGCCTATTACTTTGATAACCGCTTCCTGCGGGTTCTGGTCGATGATTTCGAACATGGTGTGCTCCTTCTCCTGTCTGATTGCTAAAGTAACTCCAACGTTGAAGCGCGAGCCGGCTGGCTTGTTGCTTGCTCGTCATGCAAGACGTCAGCCTCCAGGGAAGACGCCTTGCACCCGCCGACCGCGCGCGATCTCAAAAATTCGCCTTGAACCATTGCCTCATCCGTTCCGCGACATTGCCCAAGCCCTTGCCCTTTTCGCGCGCCAGTTCCGCGCGCAGGAATTGTTCTCGCCCGTCGAGCAGCAAGCCGACGGCAGTGGCGTAACGCGGGCTGCGCACGACGTCCGCGAGCCCGCCGACATACGCCGGAACGCCGATGCGCACGGGGAGGTGAAACACTTCCTCGCCCAGCTCCACCATCCCTTGCAGCAGCGCCGAACCACCCGTGAGGACGATGCCCGACGAGAGCAGCTCCTCGAGTCCGCTGCGGCGCAACTCGGCCTGCGCCAGCGTGTAGAGCTCCTCGATCCGCGGCTCGATCACCTCCGCCAGCATCTGGCGTGAGAGCTTGCGCGGACCGCGCTCACCGACGCCCGGCACTTCGATGACGTCGTTGGGATCGGCGAGCTGCCGCAACGCGCAGCCGTGGCGAAGCTTCAGCTCCTCGGCTTCCTTGGTCGGCGTGCGCAAGGTCATCGCGATGTCGTTGGTCACCTGATCGCCGGCGATGGGAATCACCGCCGTGTGGCGTATCGCGCCGCCGGTGAAGACCGCGAGATCGGTCGTCCCGCCGCCGATGTCCATGACGCAGACGCCGAGGTCCTTCTCGTCCTCGTTCAGCACCGCAAGCGCGGAGGCCAGCGGCTGCAGCATGACGTCCTTCACCACCAGGCCACAGCGCCGCACGCACTTGGTGATGTTCTCGACCGCGGAAACCGCTCCGGTGACGATGTGCACCTTCACCTCGAGCCGCACGCCGCTCATCCCCAGCGGCTCGCGCACGTCCTCTTGCCCGTCGACGATGAATTCCTGCGGCAGGATGTGCAGCACCTGCTGATCGTTGGGAATGGCGATTGCCTTGGCCGTTTCCACGACGCGGTCGATGTCGGCCTGGGTGACTTCCTTTTCCTTGATCGCCACCATCCCGCTGGAATTGAGGCTTCTGATGTGGCTTCCCGCGATGCCGGTGAAGACTTCGGTGATCGCGCAATCGGCCATCAGCTCGGCTTCTTCCAGCACGCGCTGGATCGAGGCCATCGTTGCCTCGATGTTGACCACGACGCCTTTTTTCAGTCCGCGCGAGGGCTGCGTTCCGAGGCCGATGATGTTCAGCTTCTTGTCAGGGGTGATCTCGGCGACGATGGCAACGATCTTCGACGTGCCGATGTCGAGTCCGACGATCAGATTTTTCGCGTCTCTCACCATGCGGCTTTCACCATGCGTGTTTCACAATGTCTTTCCCGGCGGCTCATTGCTTAAGCAGCCTTCTTCATCGCGCGTTCCTTGAAGCCGGGAACGCGCGCGGCAAAACCGTTGCGATATCGAAGGTCGGCATACTCGACGCGAGTGCCGGCACGGGCGAGCGCACCGACGGTCCTCGCGTAATAACCGACGAAGCGGTTGAGCCGTTCCGCCGGCTCGCTTCGTCCCAGCGCGATCGTCAGCGCCGGCGCCGCGGCGGTCTTGAGCTCCCAGCCTCCGCGCGCGGACAGCCGCATCTCGCCGATGGTCAGGCCAGCGCGCTCGAGCGCAGCGCCGAATTCCACGAAGCGCGCGCTCATTTCTCCGGCGCCGCCCTCGGGTCCGATGAACTGCGGCAGCTCGCCGTCGTAGTCCGCGATGAACACTTCGCCCTCTTTGTTGACGAGCGCGTTGTCGTTCCAGCGCGCAAGCGGCGAGTGCTCGGTGACAAATATTTCGAGCCGATTCGGCCATTGCCGCCGTAGCGCCACGCCACGCACCCAAGGTACGCGTTGCAGCGAGTCGCGCGCCTCGCCAAGCTGAATGGTGAAGAAAGTGCCCTGAAGCTCTTCGCGAACGACCGCCTCGAGATACGCGGGGTTGACCCGCGACAACGAGCCCGCGACCACAATCTCTCGCAGCGCGAACGCGGGTTGGCGCACGGCCCACGCCGTTGCCGCCCAACAGACCAAGGCGAGCGCAAAGAGCGCGATCGCAAACGCCACCGCGTTCAGCTGCCGCGGGCTATCCCACATGCGCGCCTCGCAAAATTTCCACACACAGGTCGGGGAACTCCATCCCTTCGCGGCGCGCCGCCATCGGCACCAGGCTGTGTGCGGTCATACCGGGAGAGGTATTCACCTCCAGAAACTTCCACGCCCCGCCATCCTCGAGGATGAGATCGACCCGTCCCCAGCCGCTGCAACCGACGATTCCGTACGCCTGCAGCGACTGCACCCGGATCGCGTTCTCGACATCGCCGTCGATTCCCGATGGACAGAAATACTTGGTTTCGTCGGAAAAATATTTGTGGTGATAGTCGTAGTTGCCCTGAGGCGCATCGATCCTGATCAGCGGCAGTGCGCGTTCGCCGAGAATCGACGCGGTCAGTTCGATGCCGGTGACGAGTTCCTCCACCAGCACCAGATCGTCGTGCTCGACCGCCGTCCGGTAGGCGATGGCGAGCTCATCGTGATCGACGCCGGCGACGCGCGTGATGCCTATGGACGAGCCCACGCGCGCCGGCTTGACGATCAGCGGCAGCCCGAGCTTGGCTACCACCGCCCACCAGTCCGTGCTTTCATCCACCACTTCGTATCGGGGTGTCGGAATGCCGCTGGCGATCCAGACCAGCTTGGTGCGCCACTTGTCCATCGCCAGCGCAGAAGCCATCACGCCGCTGCCGGTATAGGGAATGCCGAGCACTTCCAGCGCGCCCTGGACGGTCCCGTCCTCGCCGAAGCGGCCGTGAAGCGCGATAAACACCCTTTGAAAGCCATCGGATTTGAGATCGCACACCGCCCGCTCGGCGGGATCGAAGGCGTGCGCGTCGACGCCTCTGCTTTTCAACGCGGCAAGCACCGCATTGCCCGACAGAAAGGAGATTTCTCTTTCGGAGGATGGGCCACCCATCAATACCGCCACCTTTCCGAACTCGCTCATCCGGCTACCCCGATGATTCGTACCTCGGGCTCCAGCGTGACGCCGGTCTTTTCGGCGACGACCTTGCGCACATGCGTGATCAAGGCTTCGATATCGGACGCGCGTGCCTTGCCACTCGGATTGACGATGAAATTCGCGTGCTTCTCCGAAACCGAAGCTCCGCCGATGGCATGCCCCTTAAGGCCGCAGGCTTCGATCAATCGCGCCGCGTGATCGCCTTCGGGATTGCGGAACACCGATCCCGCGTTCGGCAGGTTGAGCGGCTGGGTCGCGATGCGCTTCGCCAGCAGCTCTTTGATGCGTTCGCGTGCGCGCGTCGAATCGCCATGCGTAAACCGGAACCATGCCGCGGTGAACACCCCTTCAATGGACCCCCCATCGGCGCGAAGGACGCTGCGATAGGCGATGGCAAAATCCCGAGGCTCGAGGACCGCGAACGTGCCGTCGCGTTTTGCGAGCTCGACCTTGGCCACGTGCGGCCAAGTCTCACCGCCATAACAGCCGGCGTTCATCGCCAGCGCTCCGCCGACGGTGCCCGGAACACCGGCAAGAAATTCGGCCTCGGCGCAATCGTGCATCGCGGCGAAACGGGCGAGCTTCGGGCTTGCCACGCCCGCCTCCGCGTATACAAATCCATCGGCAATGGCAAGCACGCCTCCCGGCGCATGCATCAGCACGACCGCGCCGCGGACGCCGCCGTCGCGAACCAGCAGGTTGCTGCCGAGTCCAATGACGGTCAGCGGTTCGTCCTGGGGCAACTGGCGCAGGAACATCGTAAGATCGTCGCGGTCCGCCGGCGCATATGCAAGGTCCGCCTTGCCACCGCAGCGCCAGGCAGTGTGTCGCGCCAGCGGCTCGTCACGCCTGAGCTTGCCGCGCATGCCGGTGAATTGAAGTGGCTCGGTCATGATCATGTGCTGGCGGCCACTAGCGGCGAAACCTGGCCGATGGATCCCGCACCCATCGTCAGCACCACGTCGCCATCGCGGGCCATGGCGCGTATCGCCTCAGGCATCTCGGAGACGTCTTCGACGAACACCGGCTCGATCCTGCCGCCGATGCGCAATGCGCGGGTCAGCGCGCGTCCGTCGGCGGCGACGATCGGAGCCTCGCCGGCCGGATAGACCTCGGCCACCAGCAGCGCGTCGGCGGTCGACAGGATCTTGACGAAATCCTCGAACAGATCGCGCGTTCGCGTATAGCGGTGCGGCTGGAACGCGAGCACCAGCCGCCGCCCAGGAAAGCTGCGACGCACGGCGTCGAGCGTCGCCGCCATTTCGGTGGGATGGTGGCCGTAGTCGTCGATCAGCGTGAACGAGCCGCCGCGCGGAATCGCGATCTCGCCAAAGCGCTGAAAGCGACGACCGACACCTTTGAACTCCGACAAGGCCTTGGCGATGGCCGCGTCGGCAACGCCAGCCTCGCGTCCCACTGCGATGGCGGCAAGCGCATTCTGGACGTTGTGCACGCCGGCGAGATTGAGCTCCACCGATAGCGCCGGAATGTCCGCTTTCGTCGCCACGAAGCGCATGCGCCCACCCGCGTGATCGATTTTTTGCGCGCGAAGTTGCGCGTCTTCGGCAAGTCCGTAGGTGACAATGGACTTGGTGATCGCCGGAATGATGTCGCGAACGTTGGCGTCGTCGATGCACAGCACCGCGGTCCCGTAGAAAGGCAGTCGTTGCGCGAAATTGACGAAGGCTTCCTTCAGTTTCGCGAAATCGTGCTGGTAGGTCTCCATGTGGTCGGCGTCGATGTTGGTGATCACCGCCAGCACTGGTTGCAGGACCAGAAATGACGCGTCCGATTCATCGGCTTCGGCTACCAGAAACTCGCCCTTGCCCAATCTCGCGTTGGCATCCGCTGAAACTAGCCGGCCGCCGATGACGAACGTCGGATCGAGACCGCCCTCGGCCAGGACGCTGGCAATCAGACTGGTGGTCGTCGTCTTGCCGTGCGTGCCCGCCACAGCGATCCCCTGCTTGAGCCGCATCAATTCCGCCAGCATCAATGCGCGAGGTACCACGGGAGTGTTCTTTTCCCGCGCCGCGGCGATCTCGGGATTGTCGGCAGGCACCGCGGCCGAAACGACGACGACATCGGCACCGGCAATATTGCCGGCCGCGTGCCCCGCGGCGATGCGGGCGCCCAGTGCGGTAAGACGGCGCGTCACGGCCGTCGCCGCGACGTCCGATCCGCTGACCTGATAGCCCTGCGTCAGCAGCACTTCGGCGATGCCGCTCATCCCCGCGCCGCCGATCCCGACAAAGTGGACGCGCTTGACTTTGTGCTTCATCGCGATTGCGCCAGTTCGATGCACGCGTCGGCGACCCGCTCGGTCGCGTCGGTGCGCGCCACGCTGCGCGCCTTGATGGCCATCGCCAGCAAGCGCTCGCGGTCGTAACCCGCGAGCATGTCCGCGAGCAGCTGCGGCGTCAGCTCGGACTGGGGCACCAGGCTCGCGGCGCCGGCGTCGACCAGGAAACGCGCGTTATGCGTCTGCTCATCGGCGATCGCTCCTGGAAGAGGCACGATCAAGCTGCCCAGACCGACCGCGGCGACTTCGGCGACGGTGAGCGCGCCGCCGCGACAAATGACCAGATCGGCGTCGGCGTAGCGGCGCGCCATGTCGGCGATGAACGCAACGCACTCTGCGGCCGCGCCCACTTCCGCGTACGCGCGACGAAGCTCGTCGATATGAGCATCGCCGGCCTGATGCGTCACCTGCGGGCGCTGCGACGGAGCCAGCAGCGCCAGCGCCGCCGGAACGCGCTGGTTCAACGCCACGGCTCCGAGGCTGCCGCCGAGAACGAGCAGCTTGAGCGCCCCCTTTCGTCCGGCGAAGCGCTGCTCGGGTCGCGCTACGGCGACGATGTCGTCGCGCAGCGGATTGCCGACCCACCGCACCTTCGCTGCGTGCTTGCCGCGCAGCGCATCCGGAAAGCCGAGCAGGATGCGATCGGCGCCAAAGGCAAGAATACGATTGGCAAGACCGGCGACCGCGTTGGCATCGTGAATCGCCAGCGGCCGTCCCCACGCGACGCCCATCAGCGCACCCGGGAACGAAGCGAATCCGCCGAGACCGAGCACCACGTCCGGCGCGCGGCGGCGAATCACGCGCAAACTTTGCCAGAATGCGAGCAGCAGCGAGAATGGACCGAGCAACAAGCGCTTGAGTCCCTTGCCGCGCACACCGCCAAAGCGTATCGCTTCGAAGTCGACGCCATGCTGCGGCACCAGCCGCGCCTCGATGCCGTCGCGCGTGCCGAGCCAGAACACTTGACATCCTTTGGCGATGAGCCGCGAAGCGACGGCGAGACCCGGGAAAACGTGGCCGCCGGTCCCGCCGGTGGTGATCATGACGGTGGCGCTCATACGGTGAATCCTCGCAGCAGCCGCCGGTTCTCGAAATCGACGCGCATCAGGATCGCGAGCGCGAGGCAGTTGGCGACAATGCCGCTGCCGCCAAACGACAACAGCGGCAGCGTCAGTCCCTTGGTGGGCAGCACGCCCATGTTCACGCCGATATTGATGAAGGTTTGCACACCGAGCCAGATGCCGATTCCGTGGGCCACCAGTGCCGAAAACGGCCGGTCCAGTCGCGCCGCCTGACGGCCGATCGCGTAGGCGCGCACCAACAACCATGCGAACAGAACGATGACCAGCGTCACGCCCGCGAAGCCGAGCTCCTCCGCCACCACTGCGAGCAGGAAGTCGGTGTGCGCCTCAGGAAGGTAGAGCAGCTTTTCGACGCTCGCGCCCAAGCCCACGCCCAGCCATTCGCCGCGGCCAAATGCGATCAGCGAATGCGTCAGCTGATAGCCCTTGCCCAGGGGATCCGACCACGGATCGAGAAAACCGGTAAAGCGTTGCAGCCGATACGGCGCGAAGCGGATCATCATCCACAGCGCCACCGGAAGCAGAAAGCCAAGCCCGATCAGGAGACGCCAGTCGAGGCCGCCGAGAAACAGGATGCCGAACGCGATCGCGACAATGACCACACAGGCGCCGAAATCCGGTTCGTGCAGCAAGAGCGCTCCGATCGCGATCATCACCGCCAAGAGCGGCAGAAAGCCCTTGAGCAAGGTTTGTCGAAGCGGCTGCTCGGCGTGGAGGAACGATGCCTTGCGCACGGCGTAGCTCGCCGCATACAGCACCACAAAGAGCTTCATCAGTTCCGACGGCTGGAGATTAACGAGGTAAAGCGACAGCCAGCGCTTGCTGCCGTTTACCTGCTTGCCGAGAGCCGGAACGAGGACCGCCACCAGAAGCACCGCGCCGAGAATGAACAGATACGGCGCAGCGCGCTGCCAAGCTTTGAGCGGCACCTGGAAGGCAGCTAGCGCAGCCAACAACCCGACCACCACGAACACCGCGTGCCGGGCAAGGAAATACCAAAGCCGATAACCGGTGTTTGCAGACGCCTCGGCCATCGCAATCGATGCCGAGTACACCATCACCAGCCCGATAGCGAGCAGCAGAACGGAGGCCCACGCCAGCGTGACGTCGTAGTTGAGCATGGTGCGGCCCTCGCGCGGCAGTGCGCCTAGCGTCGAGAACCGCGGCAATGTCGACAGGAGGCCGGCATCTCTAGGCATGTGCGGCCTCCACGGCGTGCGCCGCCACGGCAGCCTTGAACCGATCGCCGCGCTCCACGTAATCGCGGAACATGTCCAGGCTTGCGCACGCCGGCGACAACAGGACCACGTCGCCGGTCCGAGCATTGGCGATCGCGCGAGCGACCGCGACTTCGAGCACCGGCGCAAACTCGATCGCCGGGGTCACGCCCGACAGGGCAGCCGCAATCGTCGGGGCGTCGCGTCCCAGCAGCACCACCGCCCGGCAATGGCGCTCTACGCTCGATCTCAATGGCAGAAAATCCTGTCCCTTGCCGTCGCCTCCGGCGATCAATACCGACGGGCGGCCGATGCCTTCCAACGCGGCCAAGGTCGCGGCGACCGTGGTTCCCTTGGAGTCGTTGACGAACAGAACTCCGCCGATGTCGGCGACGCGTTCCATACGATGCGGCAGCCCTTGAAACGCCGTAAGCGCCGCCAGCACTGCGCTATCGATGCTGCCCACCGTGGACGTAAGCGCAAGCGCCGCCAGCGCGTTCAATGCGTTGTGATGCCC
>JALZAO010000225.1 GCA_030948305.1 Pseudomonadota bacterium | reverse complement strand
TTTCAATGTCGACAGCTTGGCCTTTTGCGTTTGCAGATACTGGAGCAAGCCGAGCCACACCGTCGGCACGCCGCTGGTGAACGTCACCCGCTCTTTTTCGAAGAGCTCGTACAAGCTCGCGCCGTCAAGCTGCGCGCCCGGCAGCACCAGCTTGGCGCCGACCATGCACGCCGCGTAAGGCAGGCCCCAGGAGAACACGTGAAACATCGGCGTCACCGGCATCATCACCTCACGCGCGGACAAATTGAGGCCGTCTGGCAAGCAGATGCCGAAGGTGTGCAGCAGCGTGGAGCGGTGCGAATAGAGCACGCCCTTGGGATTGCCGGTGGTGCCCGAGGTATAGCAAAGCGACGACGCCGTGTTTTCGTCGAACTCGGGCCATTCGAAACGATCGCCCTGGCTTTCGAGCAACGATTCGTAGCAGAGAAGATTCAACGCGCTATCGGGCATCTGGCCGGCGCCGGTGAGCGCGACCCACGCCTTGACCCTGGGACACCTGGCGGCGATTTTCTCTACCAGCGGCTGGAAGGCGAGGTCGAAGCACATGATCTCGTCTTCGGCATGGTTGATGATGTACTCGACCTGCTCGGGAAACAGGCGCGGGTTGACGGTATTGATGATCGCTCCCATGCCCGAGACTGCGAAGTACAGCTCGAAATGCCGGTTCGTGTTCCACCCCAGCGTTCCGACACGCGACGATTGCGCGATGCCAAGCGAGGCAAGCGCGTTCGCTAACCGCCGCGCTCGCCGATGCGCGTCTCGATACGTGTACCGATGAATCTCGCCGGATGCTAAGCGGGAGACGATTTCGATATCGCCGTGATAAGCATCCGCATGGCGCAGCAGCGCGGAGATCAAAAGCGGCATCTGCATCATGTTGCCGTACATGGATCTTTCCCTCGGATTCTTGGAGTGGAACAACCTGTTTCCGCGTACTTTACGACGAAACGGCGGCTTTGGATTCCTGCGATAATGGATGCCCGGGTCGGATCCAATCCTTTGCTTCCATGATCGTCGCCGCTGTCGTCACCTTGTGTGCGCTGGTCGGTCTGATATTTCTGGTTCAGGCCCGTCGCCGCTTCCGCCGCCGGCGCTTCGGATCCTGCACCCTGCACGGCCTGTCGTCGCTGGTATTTTTCCTCGCCGCGGCCTGCGCCGCATTGCTGGGGTTCGATCTCCTTAGCTACGAGCGCCTGACCCGGGAGCAGCCTGCGCTCGAGGCCCAATTTACACGCGTCGGCGAGCAGCAGTTCGACGTGGTATTGACCTACCCGTCAGGCGTCACCCAGCGCTACGCGCTGCGCGGCGACGATTGGCAAGTCGACGCGCGCGTTCTCAAGTGGCATGGCGCGGCCAATGTGCTGGGGTTCGACACCGCCTACCGGCTGGAGCGCATCGGCGGCCGCTATGCCGACATCGACCACGAGCGCAGCGCGACTCGCACCGTGTACGCATTGAACCCTTCGCAACAGGTCGATGTGTGGACGCTGCTACAGCGTTACCACCATTACCTGCCGTGGGTCGACACGCTCTATGGCAGCGCCGCCTTCATGCCGATGGCCGACGGTGCGCGCTACGAAGTCAAAGTCTCGCAGAGCGGCCTGGTCGCGAGGCCGCTCAACCTCGGCGCGCGGCAGGCAGTGGGTGCCTGGCATTAGAGATTCGCGGCCAGGCGTCGGCGGGCATCGTCGACGCTGATCGCGGTCCGCCGCGCAAAGTCATCGAGCTGGTCCTCGCCGATCTTGCCCACCGCAAAATAGGTCGCGTCCGGATGCGCAAGATAGAATCCCGACACCGATGCCGCCGGCAGCATGGCGTAATTCTCGGTGACCGTCATGCCGATCTTCGGTGCCTGCAACAGCGCGAAGAGCGGCCCCTTGACCTCGTGGTCGGGACACGCGGGATAGCCGGGCGCGGGCCGGACTCCCCGGTATTCCTCGCGGATCATGGCCACGCTGTCGAGTGTCTCGTCGCTGGCGTAGCCCCAGTATTCGCGCCGCACCTTCTGATGCAGCCATTCGGCAAAGGCTTCGGCCAGACGGTCGGCAATCGCCTTCAGCATGATCGCGCTGTAATCGTCTTTTTTTGATTCGAATTCGGCGAGCTTTTTCTCGATGCCTAATCCCGCAGTGACGGCAAAGGCGCCGATGTAATCACCGACGCCCGAATCCACGGGCGCAACGAAATCGGACAGACAGTAATTGGGCTTGCCCGACGGCCGCTGATTTTGCTGGCGCAGGTTGCGCCAGGTCAGCGCGACGACGGTGCGGGCCGCATCGCCGTAGAGCTCGATGTCGTCGCCGACCGAGGCGGCCGGCATGAGCGCGATCACTCCGTTGGCGGTGAGCCAGCGGCCGTCGACCACGCGCTGGAGCATCTGTTTTCCTTCGGCGTAGACGCTGCGCGCCGCCTCGCCGACGACGGCATCCTCGAGTATTGCCGGATACGGGCCCGACAGCTCCCAGGTCTGGAAGAACGGGCCCCAGTCGATGTACCTGGCGAGCTCGGCGAGATCGGCATTCCTCACTTCGCGGCGGCCGAGAAGCGCAGGCTTGGGCGGCGTGTAATGCTGCCAATCCGCCTTGAACGCGTTGGTGCGCGCCGCGGCAAGCGATAGCAGCGCAGGGCCCTTCTTGTTCGCGTGCTGCACGCGGATCCTGTCGTAATCGCTGGCAACCTCGGCGACGTAGGCGGCCCGAAGCTCGTCGGACAAGAGATTGCTTGCCACGCCGACCGCGCGCGACGCGTCGGGAACATAGACCGTGACGCCTCCGTAGTTGGGCGCGATCTTGACCGCGGTATGCACGCGCGACGTCGTCGCCCCGCCGATCAAGAGCGGCAGGCTCATGCCGAGCCGCTGCATTTCGTGGGCCACGTGCGCCATTTCCTCGAGCGATGGCGTGATGAGCCCGGACAGTCCCACGATATCGGCGTTGTTCTCGCGAGCGGTATCGAGGATCTTTCGGGCCGGCACCATGACGCCGAGATCGATCACCGCGAAGTTGTTGCACTGAAGCACCACGCCGACGATGTTCTTGCCGATGTCGTGCACGTCGCCCTTGACCGTGGCCATGACGATGGTGCCCTTCGGCTTGCCGGCCACGCCGGATCTCGCCTTCTCGGCCTCGATGTAGGGAATGAGGTGCGCGACCGCCTGCTTCATCACCCGCGCGCTCTTGACCACCTGCGGCAGAAACATCTTGCCCGCGCCGAAAAGGTCGCCGACGACGTTCATGCCCGCCATCAAGGGTCCCTCGATCACCTGGATGGGCTTGCCGCCGCGCTGCTCGATCTTTTGCCGCGCTTCCTCGGTATCCTGGACGATGAAGGTGGTGATGCCCCTGACCAGCGCGTGCGAGAGCCGGTCTTCGACACTTTCGCTGCGCCACGCAAGGTCTTCGGTGACCTGCTTCGCCTTCGATTTGTACGTCTCCGCGAACGTCACCAGGCGCTCGGTCGGGTTCTCGCCGTCCGCGCGCCTGCGATTGAGGACCACGTCCTCCACCCGCTCCTTCAGCTCCGGGTCGAGCTCGTCGTAGACGCCGAGCTGCCCGGCGTTGACGATGCCCATGGTCATCCCGGCCTTGATCGCGTGGTACAGGAACACGGTGTGGATCGCCTCGCGCACCGCGTCGTTGCCGCGAAACGAAAAGCTGACATTCGATACGCCGCCCGAAATCTTGGCGTGCGGCAGATGCTGCTTGATCCAGCGC
>JALZAO010000224.1 GCA_030948305.1 Pseudomonadota bacterium | reverse complement strand
AGGAGCTCACCCGTATTGTCACGCGCTCGGCCAGGCTGCTCGAGATCGCCATCGAGCCCGAGGGCGCGGTCGAGATCGCGCGCCGCTCGCGCGGCACGCCGCGTATCGCCAACCGGCTTCTGCGCCGCGTGCGCGATTTTGCCGAGGTTCGCGCCGCCGGACACATCACGCGGGCGGTCGCCGATGCCGCCTTGAAAATGCTCGACGTCGACGGCTCGGGGCTCGACGTCATGGACCGCAAGCTTCTGCAATGCGTCCTCGACAAGTTCGGCGGCGGTCCGGTGGGCATCGACAACCTTGCCGCGGCCATCGGCGAGGAGCGCGACACCATCGAGGACGTGCTCGAGCCGTTTCTCATCCAGCAGGGATTCCTGCAGCGGACCAATCGCGGCCGCATCGCGACCCCGCTTGCCTACCGTCACTTCGGAATCGTTCCTCCGGCCGCCGCCGGCCAACTATTCACCGAATGAAAGCGGCGGCGGCGCAACCCTACTTCTGGAACGTGCGCGTTTACTACGAAGACACCGACGCCGCGGGAGTCGTCTATTACGCCAACTACCTCAGGTATCTCGAACGCGCCCGCACCGAGTGGCTGGCGGCGGCCGGTGTCACCTTGAGCGCTCTGGAAATCGAACATAACGCGGTTTTCGTGGTCCATCGCCTGGAGATCGATTTTCGCCGGCCGGCGCGCCTGGGCGACTCGCTGACGATAAGTCTTGCGCCTCTCGAACGCACGCGTGTCCGCCTGGTCGTCGCGCAGGATGTTTTGCGCAACGACGAACTGATCTCGAGTGCGCGCGTTTCGCTTGCCTGCCTGGACAGGCGGACATGGCGCCCGGTCGTCATCCCCGGATGCATTCCGGGTCACGCCCGCCGCATCCGACGCACAGGGTCGACCGCGCCCAGGGAGAAGCTTCGTTGAACCTGCACCCCGATCTGTCGTTTGTTTCCATGGTCGCGCACGCAAGCGTCGTGGTGCAGGCAGTGATGATGCTGCTGCTGCTGCTCTCGCTGTGGTCGTGGTGGCAGATTTTTCTCAAGATGTTCGCGCTCAAGCGCGCGGCTTCGAAGACCGACGTTTTCGAGGATGAGTTCTGGAAAGGCGGAGATCTGAACGCCCTCTTCCAGCGCGCGAGCCAGAGTCGGGAAAACGCTGCGCTGGAGCGCATCTTCTCAGCGGGCTTTCGCGAATTCGCCAAGCACCGCAAGCAGGGGACATCGTCGGCCGCGACGATGGACAGCGCGCGGCGCGCGATGCGGGCGTCCTACCAGCGCGAGATCGATGCGCTCGAGGCCAATCTCGCCGGCCTGGCCACCGTCGGCTCGGTGAGTCCCTACATCGGGCTGTTCGGCACCGTGTGGGGGATCATGAACGCCTTTCGAGGCCTTTCCAACGTCAGCCAGGCAACTCTGGCGCAGGTCGCGCCGGGGATCGCCGAGGCGTTGATCGCGACCGCCATTGGCCTGTTCGCGGCGATTCCGGCGGTCGTCGCCTATAACCGCTACACCCACGATGTCGATCGCCTGGCCACGCGGTTCGAGACATTCATCGAAGAGTTCTCGAACATCCTGCAGCGGCAGGGATGATCCGCGCCGAGCCTGACATGCGCCGCCCCCGCAAATCGATCAACCAGATCAACGTCGTCCCGTACATCGACGTGATGTTGGTGCTGCTGGTGATCTTCATGGTCACCGCGCCGCTGATCAACCCCGGCGAGATGCAGCTGCCAAGCGTCGGCAGCAAGCTCACGACGCCGATCTCGCCGCTGGAGATCACGGTCAAGCGCGATTTATCACTCACCTTGCGCGAGGGCGCAGCGCCGCCGTCGCCCGTTTCTCGCGACGTCTTGCTGGCGCGGATCCGCGACCGTCAGGCGAAGAATCCCGAACAGGCGGTGGTGATCTACGCCGACGGCGACGTGCCTTACAAAGCAGTGATGGGCGTGCTCGACATGCTGCAGACGAACAATGTGCGCAAGGTCGGCCTGATGGCGCGTCCGCAGTCCTGACCGGCAATGCCTCCGTCGCGAACGGCCACGCGTTGGTCGACTGGGAAATGGATCGCGGCCATCCTCGCGGTTGCAGTTCACTTGGGTTTCATCGTCTTCCTGATTTTCAGCGTCACGTGGCAGAACCCCAAGACCGAAGCGGTGAGCGTCGAGCTCTACGCGCCGCCGGTGCCGGAAAAAAGCACGCCACCGAAGCCCGCCCCCGAGCCGCCTAAACCTGCACCGGAGCCACCCAAGCCGACACCGGAGCCACCGAAGCCTGCGCCCAAGGTCGAGCCTCCCCAGCCGACCAAGGCGGACATCGCGCTGAAGGAAAAGCAGGAGCGCGAACGCAAGCAAAAGGAGGAGAAAGAAAAGAAGGACGTCGAAAAGCGCGAAGCCGAGAAGCGCGACGCGGAAAAGAAGAAACAGGACGAAAAACGACTGGCCGAGGTCCGCGATCGGCAGACGCGCGAAGCCGAAGCGCTTAAAGCGCAGGCAGACAGAGAGCGGCTGATGGCGAAGCAGGCATCGGATGCCGTGCGCAGCAAGGCGAACGACGCGTACATCCGGGCGATTCAGTCAAAGATCAAGGGAAACGTTCTGGTCCCACCGGAGATTGCCGGCAACCCGGAAGCGATCTTCGACGTGGTGCAGCTGCCCACCGGCGAAATCATCGACGCGCAGTTACGAAAATCCAGCGGAGTGCGGGCCTACGACGAAGCGGTGCAGCGCGCGATCATCAAATCTTCGCCGCTGCCGAAACCGGAAACGCCCGATCTGTGGCAGCGCAGCCTGACACTGAGATTCCACCCGCTCGATCGATAGCGCGCGCACGCCGGCACCGGCACGCGGGATATCGGCTAGCCCTCGCGCGACTTCTTTTCGACGATTTGAATCGTCGCCCAGCTCCAGTCGGGACGCTGCTCGACCAGGTGCCGCAGCGAAACGGTGTACACGGAGTGGGTGGTGGTCAGAATGACGTTGCGCCCTTCGGCGTATTCGGATGTCGGCACGATGACCGTTTTCATCGCCAGCGGCTTGTCCGGTCGCGAAGGCGGTGGAAGATAAAGCCCTTCGAAGCGCTCGCCCATGGTCGACATGTCCAGGCCGTTGACGACGTAGCCCATCTCCTCGTTCGCCCGGCGCTTCGCCGACAGCGTGACCGCGACCATGCGCTCGGCGATGATATTGACGCCCGCTTCGACTTCCTCGTTGGACACCTTGTTCAGGCGGCGAACAACACCGAGCAGCCAGCCTTCGGCATCGGATTGCCTTACGGCCACCAGCGCGCCCAAGGTCAGGCTCTGGCCGATGCCTCCGGTGGCCGCGATTCTCAAGCCCGCAACGCTGCGATCCTTGACCTCCCACATTGGATCGCTCCACGACGACAGACTGGCAGCGAGCGAGTCGTCCTCGACCATCGCCTTGCGCTTGGGACGCGGCGCTCCGGCGACCGGATAGACTTCGATCTGCTCGGTACCCGATTCCACCGAAGCGTCTTCGGCTTTGCTGCCGATGTCGACGCAGATTCGCGAGAGTCCGATGCGCACCCGCGCCGAAACCGCAACCGCGGTCCGCGGATCGCGGCGCAACTCGCTGTGAAACGTTGGCGCCAGCGCCGGCTGAATCTTGCGCAGTACGGCGAGGCGCTGCTGGTTGATCGCCGCAATCGGGCCCTGGTCCGTCATTTCCGCATCGCGGAGCGCGTTGATTGCGCGATCCA
>JALZAO010000223.1 GCA_030948305.1 Pseudomonadota bacterium | reverse complement strand
CCGGCTGTCATATGCCAGCCTTTCGGTTCCCGGAAGCTACACCCGACAGGAAGTGATCCTGCCGCGCAAGACCGTGCTGGAGGTCGGCAAGCTTCTCGAAGAAAGCGACGACGAGCTGACCATCGACCTGCTCGCGAATCAAGTGCGGTTTCGCTTCGCCAACATCGAATTGGTGAGCAAAGTGGTCGACGGAAAATTCCCGGACTATAACCGTGTCATTCCGACGGGGCACTCGAAGCAGATCGATCTTTCGCGGACTGAGCTCTTGCAGGCGCTGCAGCGCGCGGCCATCCTTTCGAACGAGAAATTTCGTGGCGTCAGGCTTGTTTTAGGCACCGATCAGCTCAAGATTATCTGTACCAACAGTGAACAGGAAGAAGCGGAAGAGGAGCTAGAGATCGACTACAAGGGCGAAGCGCTCGACATCGGATTCAACATCACTTATTTGCTGGACGTTCTGCACAACCTTGCGACTGAACGCGTCATCCTGGCGTTCGGAGACGCCAATTCCAGCGCGCTGATCACGATGCCCGATCGCGGTGATTACAAGTACGTCGTGATGCCGATGCGCATCTGACGAAATGCACGTGTGAGCCCCGCCTGTGGCGCCGACTCCGAGTCGGCGTCGACGCATTAGAAGGCCACAAAGAAAGAGAAACTATCGCATGACTGAACCGAATCCCAAGCCGACCGACAACGGCAGCGACTACGATTCCAACAGCATCCAGGTGCTCAAGGGCCTCGAGGCCGTGCGCAAGCGGCCCGGCATGTACATCGGCGACACTTCCGATGGCACGGGGCTGCATCACATGGTGTTCGAAGTGCTGGACAACGCCATCGACGAAGCGCTCGCGGGGTATTGCGACGACATCAAGGTAGTCATACACGCCGACAATTCGATCTCAGTGGTCGACAACGGGCGCGGAATTCCGACGGACATCAAGCACGACGACGAGCTGAAGCGCTCCGCGGCCGAGATCGTCATGACCGAGCTGCATGCGGGCGGCAAGTTCGATCAGAATTCCTACAAGGTTTCCGGCGGGCTGCACGGTGTCGGCGTTTCCGTGGTCAACGGTCTGTCGGAATGGCTCAAGCTGCGGATTTGGCGCGACGGCTTCGCACATCAAATGGAATTCCGGGACGGCGTCCCGGTTGCGGCGCTGGCGGTGACCGGCCCGACCGAGCGTCGCGGGACCGAAGTGCATTTCATGGCGGCGAAAACGACGTTCTCCAATATCGAGTTCCACTATGAGATTCTGGCCCGGCGGATCCGTGAACTGTCCTTTCTGAACAACGGTGTCAAGATCGAGCTCGTCGATCAGCGCGACGGGAAGAGCGAGAACTTTGCGTTCTCCGGCGGCATCAAGGCCTTCGTCGAGTATATGAACCGCAGCAAGAGCGTCCTGCACTCGAAGATATTTCACGCACTCGGCGAAAAGGACGGCGTGATTGTCGACATCGCGATGCAGTGGAACGATTCGTATGCCGAATCGGTTCAGGTCTTCACCAACAACATTCCGCAGCGCGATGGTGGAACTCACCTGACCGGTCTTCGTCAGGCGATGACTCGTACGCTGAACAGCTACATCGAGAAGGAGGAGCTCGCCAAGAAGGCGAAGGTCGAGACGACCGGGGACGACATGCGCGAGGGACTCACATGCGTCTTGTCGATCAAGGTGCCGGAACCGAAATTTTCGTCGCAGACCAAGGACAAGCTCGTCTCGTCGGAGGTCCAGCCCATCGTGCAGGATGTGGTGGGCAGCAAGCTCAACGAATTTCTGCTCGAGAATCCAGCCGACGCGCGCATCATCTGCGGCAAGATTGTCGAGGCCGCGCGGGCCCGCGAAGCCGCGCGCAAGGCGCGCGAGCTCACGCGCCGCAAAGGAGTGCTCGATGGGATGGGCTTGCCGGGCAAGCTCGCCGATTGTCAGGAGCGCGATCCCGCTTTATGCGAGATCTACCTGGTCGAGGGCGATTCCGCCGGCGGGTCGGCCAAACAGGGTCGCGACCGGAAGTTCCAGGCCATCCTTCCGCTGCGCGGCAAGATCCTCAATGTCGAGCGCGCCAGATTCGAGAAGCTGATCAGCTCGCAGGAGATCGTCACCTTGATCACCGCGCTGGGTACGGGCTTCGGCAAGGACGAATACAACATCGACAAGCTGCGTTATCACCGCATCATCATCATGACCGACGCCGACGTCGACGGCTCGCATATCCGCACCCTGTTGCTGACGTTCTTCTACCGCCAGATGACGGACTTGGTCGAGCGCGGGCATATCTACATCGCGCAACCGCCGCTGTATAAAGTCAAGCAGGGCAAGGAAGAATCGTATCTGAAGGACGATCATGACCTTAAGCAGCACCTGCTCAAGGTCGCATTGAAGAACGCCGAGCTCGTTCCAGGCGTCGGCCAACAGGCACTTTCCACCGAGGCGTTCGAAAATGTCGCGCGGCAGTATCTCCTCGCGGAAGCCGTGATCGACCGCGTATCGCGACTGATCGATCCGGCGGCCCTGCACGCGTTGCTGACAGGCCTGAAGCTCGAGCTGGGGGATCCGGTGGCCGCGGCGCAAAGCGCTGCCGCGCTTCAAGCCGCAATCGCCGACCCGGAGGTCAGCGTCCAGGCCCGTTATGACGGCGAGACGGAACTGCAGCGGCTGGTGATTGTCCGTACACGACATGGCACGCCGCATACAACAGGGCTCGACGCAGACTTCCTGGGCAGCGGCGATTACGCACAGATCAAGACCGCCAGCGAGGTACTGCAAGGTCTTATCCACGCCGGGGCGACCGTGCGTCGCGGCGAAAAAAGCGCGGCGGCTCGCACCTTCAAGGAGGCGCTGGATTGGCTGCTCGCCGAGGCACGCGGCGCCGTTTCGATCCAGCGCTACAAGGGCTTGGGCGAGATGAATCCGGAGCAGCTCTGGGAAACCACGATGGACCCGAAGGCGCGGCGCCTCCTTCGGATTCAGATCGACGATGGAATCGCGTCTGACGAGATATTCACCACCTTGATGGGCGAGGAAGTCGAGCCGCGCCGCGAGTTCATCGAGACCAACGCATTGGGCGTGCGCAACCTGGATGTTTAGTTCAAGCCGGTGTCAATGAGTCTTCGTTGGCATCGGATTTTTTTGGGTGTCGCGCTCGCGCTGTGGGCGGCGGCGCCGTTTGCGGCGTCCGCATCGGAATCGATGACGCGGAACCTGATCGTCAAGTTCAAGGACGAGGTATCCGCGACGCGTGCACTGCCGGTGCGGAACCGTCTCGCGTTGCTGGCTGCCGACCGAGACATGACGCTTTCCTATGTGCGGCAGATGGCCATGCAAGCGCATGTCGTGGCGCTCGATCGCGCCGTCCCTTTGAGCGAAGCGCGGGCGATTGCCGCCGAGCTCGCGACCCATCCCGATGTCGAATATGCGCAGGCGGACCGCCGCCTCAAGCCGACGTTCGTTCCCAACGACGAGTACATCAACCGGCAGACGTATCTCGGCAACGGCTCTGCCGCAATCAGCGCCTTTGCCGCCTGGGACATTACGACCGGGAGTCCCAATGTCGTGGTCGCCGTGGTCGATACCGGTTACCGGCCGCACGCGGGGCTTGCGGGTCGATTTGTTCAGGGGTACGACTTCATATCCACCCCCTTCGATGCCAACGATGGCAACGGACGCGATCCGGACGCGTCTGATCCTGGCGATTGGGTGACCCAGGCGGACATCGATGGCCCGCTACGCGGCGAGGATTGTTCGGTCGAAGACAGCAGTTGGCACGGCACGGCGGTTTCCGCAGTCATCGGCGCCAACGGCAACGAT
>JALZAO010000222.1 GCA_030948305.1 Pseudomonadota bacterium | reverse complement strand
GCGTTCGACCAGCTGCAGCTCGAATGCTGCCGCGACGCGGCGGGCGTCGGCCCGTAGCAGCGGCAGAAGCCTGTCGTAGTAGCCCCCGCCGTAGCCGATCCGGTGTCCATCGGGATCGAATGCCACGCCAGGAACGAGCACCCAGTCGATGGTTGCGACATCGATGAGAGAACAGTGTGCGCAGGGCTCCGGGATGCCGCGGTAGCCGGGTGCGGCATCGTGCTCGAGGCGGGTGATCGCGCAGATGTCCAGCATCCTGGTCGCGAGGTTCACTCTCGGCAGAGCGACCCTTTTGGCGCGAGCCAGCGCCGCCTCGAGCAGCGCGCGTGTATCCCATTCGCTGCCGAAGGGAAGCGTGAGCAGGACGGTTGCGGACGACGCGAAGTCCTCGCGCGTCAGCAGTGAAGCCGCGATCGACGCGCTGGCCCGTGCCCGATCCTCGGCCGCCATCGCGTCGCGGTCGCGCAGAATCCGCGCGCGCATCTCACGCTTCGCGTCCGAGAGCTCGCTCGCCGCGCGATCCAAGGTCAATCGAGGCTCGGTTGAAGATGCGGCCACGCAATGGATGTTACCGCAAAGCCCGTGCCGCGAATGGAACGCCTATAATCGCGCATGCGGGATTTCGGAATCAGCAGCACTTCCTCGAAAAAGCCATGAACTACAATCATCAGCATCACCGAAAGCGGCGCTCACGGCTCATCGCCGAGATGCAAAGGCAGACCGGAGGCGGTATCGCCTCCATTCCGACCGCCCCGGAGGCGATCCGCAACGCCGATACGCACTATCCGTATCGGCCGGACAGTCATTTTTACTACCTGTGCGGTTTTCCGGAGCCTGAGGCGGTCGTCGTTCTCATCGCCGCCAAAGCCGAAAGCGATTCGAAGCAGATCCTGTTCTGCCGGGACAAGAACCCGGAGCGCGAAATCTGGGACGGCTTTCGATATGGCCCGGATGCCGCGCGCGAAATCTTCGGATTCGACGAGTCGTATCCGATCACGGAGCTCGCCGCAAAGCTCGCCGACTGGACGTGCGACCAGCGAGCGATCTACACCCCGCTTGGACTTTATCCCGCATGGGACGATGCGACCGCGGCGACGCTGAACGACGTGCGTAACCGGGTACGCACGGGCATAGCGGCGCCGGAGACGGTGATCGACGTGCGGGCCCCGCTCGGCGCGATGCGGCTCTACAAGGACGAGCGCGAGCTGAAGCTCCTCCGCCGCGCCGCCGAGATTTCGAGCGGTGCGCACCGCCGCGCGATGCGGGAGACGCGTCCGGGCTGGTACGAATATCAGGTCGAGGCCGAGCTGATGCATGAATTCTTGAGCTCCGGCGCGCAGGCGGTCGCCTATCCCTCGATCGTCGCGTCGGGACCGAACGCCTGCGTCCTGCATTATCGCGACAACAATCGCCAGACGCAGGCGAGCGACCTGTTGCTGATCGATGCCGGCTGCGAGTTCGACGGCTATGCGTCGGACATCACGCGCACGTTCCCGGTGAGCGGCAGGTTCGGCGGCGAGCAAAAGGCGGTCTACGAGCTCGTGCTCGCGGCGCAGCTCGCGTGCATCGACGCTGTCCAGCCGGGCAGGATGTTCCACGACTATCACGAGGTGGCCGAGCGCGTTCTCGCGCAGGGACTCATTGATCTCAAGCTGTGCGAGGGGACGCTCGAGGGCGTGCTCGAGTCCGGCGCGTACAAGCAGTTCTATATGCATCGGGCCGGGCATTGGCTCGGGCTCGACGTGCACGACGTCGGCTTGTACCGCATCGACGGCGCGTCCCGCCTTCTCGAGCCCGGCATGGTCCTCACGGTCGAGCCCGGCATTTATATCCGCCCGGCCGACAAGGTACCCGAGGAGTTCTGGGACATCGGCGTGCGCATCGAGGACGATGTTCTGGTGACCGCCGCCGGCAACGAAAACCTGACCGGCTCGACGCCGAAGACCGTCGCCGACGTCGAAGCCGCTTGCGCGCGCTGACACGGCGCTCCCTGACACACTTCGATCGAGCCCGATGTTGCACGATCTGGTCATCGTCGGCGCGGGCCCTGTCGGCGCAACGCTTGCGCTGGCGCTCGTCGACAGCGATCTCGACGTCGTCACGCTCGATGCCCGTGCTGCCGGCAGCATTGCGCGAAGCGACCGCTCGCTTGCGTTATCGCACGGAGCCAGGCTTATCTTCGAGCGGCTCGACGTGTGGAGCGAAGTCGCCGCGACACCGGGCGCAGTAACGCCGATCACCGCCATCGACATTTCGCAGCGCGGCGGGTTCGGACGCGCGCGCCTTCACGCTCGCGATCACGGCGTCGATGCGCTTGGCTATGTGGTCAGTTATCGCGCACTGCAGCATGCGCTCGACGCGGCGCTGGCGCGCGCGGGCATGTCGATCGAGCATGGCGTTGGTGTGACGCGGGTGCGCGCGACGGCGGCGTCCGCTCAGATTGTCGGTGAGCGCAACGGCGCCGCGGTCGAATGGAGCGCACGGCTGGCCGCGGTCGCGGATGGCGGCGGCGATGTCGTGGACTACATCGCGCGGCGCAGGCACGACTACCGGCAAGTCGCGCTGGTGGCGAAAATCTGGCCCAGCGAACCCCACGGCGGACTCGCGTTCGAGCGCTTTACGGACCAGGGTCCGATGGCGCTCCTGCCCGAAGGCGACCATTACGGCTTGGTGTGGACGACAACACGGGAAAATGCCCGCGCGCTGGTCGAACTTTCGGAACAATCGTTCTTGGAGGCACTCGCGCAGCGTTTCGGGCCGTGCGCCGGGCCGTGGACCAGTGTCGCGGATCGGCGCACGTTCCCGCTGACGCTTGAATTCGCGACGCGCGTCGCCGCGGAGCGCACCGTTCTGCTGGGCAATGCAGCACAAGCGCTGCATCCGGTCGCGGGACAGGGATTTAACCTCGGTGTTCGCGACGCATATGAACTGGCGCAAGAGTTGCTTGCGATATCCGTTGTAAAGGACCGCGATCATTTTGGTGCGCCTCGATTTCTCGCGGAGTATTCGCGGCGTCGTGCAGCCGACCGTTGGACGGGCATCGCATTTACGCACGGACTGCTCGGAATTTTCGGCACCGACGTTTCACTGCTGCGCTGGCCGCGCGGGTTGGCGCTTACTCTTTTGGACGCGTTGCCGCCGGTCAAACGAATGTTCACCCGCGCGATGTTGTATGGCTTGCACTGAAGCGCGCGTATTAGAACTCGTAATGTAACAAACCCAACTGACTTTCGCGCCGCAAACTCGGTATAATCCGCTCCCTTCCGTAGTTTCCGCATGGACTCTTGGCAGTGCACATCGGCTCGTATCACATCCAGAGCAATCTTGTCGTCGCCCCCATGGCAGGGGTGACCGACCGGCCATTCCGGCAATTGTGCAAGCGGCTGGGTGCCGGTCTCGCCGTTTCGGAAATGGTCGCGTCCAACCCGAAGCTCCGCGATACGGCCAAGTCACAGCGGCGCATGAATCACGATGGAGAGGTCGAGCCGATCGTGGTGCAGATCGCCGGCGCCGACCCCGAGCAGATGGCCGACTCGGCGCGCTATAACGTCGATCGAGGCGCGCAGATCATCGATATCAACATGGGCTGTCCGGCGAAGAAGGTCTGCAACGTCGCTGCCGGCTCCGCATTGCTGCAGAATGAGTCGCTGGTGCGCGCCATCGTCGAGCGCGTGGTTGCTGCGGTCGATGTGCCAGTGACGCTCAAGATCCGGACCGGGTGGGATCGGCAGAATCGAAACGCGGTGCGGATTGCGCACATTGCCGAGAACGCGGGCATCGCGGCGCTGTCGGTTCACGGCCGCACGCGGGAATGCGGCTTT
>JALZAO010000221.1 GCA_030948305.1 Pseudomonadota bacterium | reverse complement strand
CAATAGAAATTGCCGTGGGCGCTGCCGGCCGTGCCCCTGGGATCTACCTATTGCCGTCGCGTCGGCGGAAGTCCTACAAACCGATCCTGCCGCAATCGGGCCGGACCCGAGTAGAATTCCATAGCGCCTGCTTTTCCCGTTCGCACGTCCAATGGGTATGAAAGAGCCGCTCTCCAAAATCGTCGAAAGCCGCTACGGTGGCCGCAACATTCCCGTAGCGCTGGTGTTGCCCGACGGGGGCCGCGTCGCACTCTCGGCGACGCCGGAGGTGGACGTCTACGCCCGCACTTGGAATGGACTCCGCGCGCTCGCCTCGCCCGAGCTTGGCAAGCTCGCCCGCGCATACGTCCATAACGACATCGATTTCTCGGGCGGCGCGCGACGCGTCCTCGCCATCGCCGAGGCGCTGGTCGGATCGGTGACGCATGGCCGCGACGCGCTGCGTGCTCGGGTCCGCGCGTGGTGGCATCAGCACCGCACCAACAAGACCAACATAGCGCATCACTACGACGTCTCGAATCCGTTCTACCGTCTCTGGCTCGACGAGCGCATGGTGTACTCATGCGCATACTTCAAGACCGACGCCGATACGCTCGACCAGGCGCAGGCGCAAAAGCTCGATCTCATCTGCCGCAAGCTGCGCTTGCAGCCCGGCGATGAGTTCCTAGATATCGGATGCGGTTGGGGAGGGTTGATCTTCTGGGCCGCAGAGAACTACCGGGTCAACGCTACCGGCATTACGCTATCGCAAAATCAGTACGACTACGTCAACGCCAAGATCTCCGAGCTCGGCCTGACCGGCCGCGTGCGCGTGCAACTGCTCGATTACGAGGATCTGCCGGCCAACGCCGCGTACGACAAGATCGCCAGCATCGGCATGTTCGAGCACGTGGGCGCGCATAATTTCCCGCGCTACTTCGGCATAATTTATCGGGCGCTCAAGCCCGGAGGATGGGTTCTCAACCACGGCATCACCCAGAACGAGCTCGGCGCGGAAAGCCTGGGCAGCGGCATCGGCGATTTCGTGGAGGAATACGTCTTTCCCGGCGGTCAGCTCGTGCACGTTTCGCGAGTTATCGAGGGGCTGGCCTCGGAAGGCCTGGAAGTCATCGACGCGGAGGCCTTGCGCGAGCATTACGCCCGCACCCTTTGGCACTGGGTCGACAGGCTGGAAGCCAACGCAGACGCCGCCCGCCGCGAAGTCGGCGAGGAAAAATTCCGCGTCTGGCGGATCTACCTGGCGGGATCGGCCCACGCGTTCGATCGCGGCTGGCTGTCGATCTTCCAGTTGCTCGCGGGCAAGCCCTTTGCCGACGGGCGTCTGCCGCATCCGCCGACCCGCGAGTACATGTATCGCCCATAGCGGAAGCGCGGGGCGCTTGCGCGCGTCATGTCCGTCCCCATATTCGAGCGATGGAAAAGACCATGGCCGAATCGCTGCTCGAATTTCCATGCTCGTTCCCGATCAAGATCATGGGCCGCACGGAAGACGGGTTCGCGCAGCTGGTGCTCGATATCGTGCTGCGCCATGTCCCGGACTTCGACAGCTCGACCATAGAAATGAGGGCGTCGCGCGAGGGCAAGTATCTGTCGCTGACTTGCGTGGTCAACGCGAGCTCTCGCGAGCAGCTCGACGAGCTATACCGCGAGCTTTCGGGGCACCCTCAGGTCGTGATGGTCCTTTAGGTGGACGTTGCAGGCCACCAGCCTTGAACGAAGCTGCGTCCGCGTCGCCGCTCGCTGACGGGACAGCAGCGGGCGGGAAGCCATCCGGGCGCTACGCGCCCGCGTGCAAGCGTCTCGGGCGGACTGACTACACCCGCACCTGGCGCGCGATGCAGGCTTTCACCGACGCGCGCACTCCCGACACGGAAGACGAGATCTGGCTGACCGAGCACGCGCCGGTGTATACGCTCGGACTCGCCGGTCGCCCCGAGCACATCCTGCGCGCCAATGCGATTCCGGTCCTGAAGGTCGATCGAGGGGGCCAGGTCACTTACCACGGGCCGGGACAGTTGGTCGTCTACCTCCTGATCGACCTCAAGCGACTGCGCCTCGGCGTGCGAGCGCTGATCGAGGCGATCGAAAGCGCCGTGATAAAATTGCTCGATTCGTATGGGATCGACGCGTACGGCCGGCGCGACGCGCCGGGCGTCTACGTCAAGCGCGATGGCCGGGAGGCCAAAGTCGCCGCGCTGGGTCTCAAGGTCCGCAACGGCTGCACCTACCACGGCCTCGCGCTCAATGTCGACATGGATCTCGCGCCCTTCGACGACATCGACCCGTGCGGTTATCGCGGGCTCGCGGTGACGCAATTGCGCGACCTCGATGTGCAGGTCGATGTGCAGGCAATACGCGCCGATATCGAAGATCGCCTGGTGGGCCACTTGACCCAGGCGATCGCCGACGTCGATCGAAAAACGCGATGAGCGATATTGTCTTGGTGCCGCAAGAGGCCGGCACGCTTCCCTCGGCTTCGGCCGGGATCAAGCACAAAGGCGGCGCCAAGACCGCGCGCATCCCCATCAAGGTCGTCGCCGCGGAGCGGCTGCAGAAACCCTCGTGGATACGCGCGCGAGCGCCATCGTCGCCGCGTTTCTACGACATCAAGCGCATCCTGCGCGAGCACAACCTGCACACGGTTTGCGAAGAAGCATCCTGCCCGAACATCGGCGAATGCTTCGGCAAAGGCACCGCGACGTTCATGATCATGGGCGAGCTCTGCACGCGCCGCTGCCCGTTCTGCGATGTCGGACACGGACGCCCGCTGCCGCTCGATCCTGAGGAGCCGCTGAATCTGGCCAAGACCATCGCCGCGTTGAAGCTCAGCTATGTCGTGGTCACCAGCGTCGATCGCGACGACCTGCGCGATGGCGGCGCGCAGCATTTCGTCGACTGTATCCGTGCGGTGCGAGAGCATTCGCCGGGGACGCGGATCGAGGTCCTGGTTCCCGATTTCCGAGGCCGCCTCGGGCGCGCGCTCGACGTCCTGAGTGTGTCGCCGCCGGACGTGATGAATCACAACCTCGAGACCGTCCCGCGCCTCTACAGGCAGGCCCGCCCGGGCGCGGATTATGCCAATTCGCTCGAGCTCTTGAGTCAATTCAAGTCGAGGTTTCCCGAGATTCCGACCAAGTCCGGCCTGATGGTGGGACTGGGGGAGACCGACGACGAGATATTCGATGTGATGCGCGACATGCGCGCGCACCGGATCGATATGCTTACCATCGGCCAATACCTGCAGCCGAGCGTTTCTCATCTGCCAGTGCTGCGCTACGTCCATCCCGACACCTTTGCTGCGTTCGAGCGGGAAGCGTATCGCCTCGGCTTCGAGCACGCCGCGGTCGGTGCGATGGTGCGCTCTTCGTACCATGCCGACCTGCAGGCGCACGGCGTACTCGGTAAGCCGATGCACGGTGCGACGGAGGGTTAGCGACCGCCGATCACGCCGGGGGGCGCGGCATCGGTGGGCCACAGCAACCACATCCTGCCCGTCTGGTTCATCCGCCCCGCGTTTCGCCCTGCGTCGTCGCCGGAGCCCCAGAAGTAATCGGCGCGCAATGCTCCTCTGATCGCGCCACCGGTGTCCTGCGCCAGGACCAGCCGCTGCAAACGCGCGTCGGAGAGAGGGTAGGTCGTCGCCAGAAAGACGGGCGCACCCAGCGGCAGAAAGCGGGCGTCCACCGCGATGGCCCGGCCCGCGGCAAGCGGTACGCCCAGCGCACCGATCGGTCCGTCGATGTCATGGAGAGGATCGGCGGCGATTTCACGAAAAAAGACATAGCTTGGATTTTCGGCGAGAAGCGAGGGCAGCTTGTCCGG
>JALZAO010000220.1 GCA_030948305.1 Pseudomonadota bacterium | reverse complement strand
CGGACCTTCGAGAATGGACGAGACGGCCATGTGCTCGTACATCGTCATGTCCGGAAGAAAGCGGTGATTGGACTGCGTAACGTCGGCTCCCGGATAGAAGCTGCGATAAATCGGGGTCGTGCCGGCCCTGCAGGCACCGAGCTGCGGGACATCGATGTAGAAGGCGATCGCCTCGAATGTCCATTTCGGGTCTTGCCTGACCAACGCGCATTCGTTGGTGTCGGCGGTATAAAAATGCGAATTGGGCCCGGTGCCGGGCGTGCCGAAAAAGCGACACACGGGCACGGCGGTCGCACTGTCGCCGGCGCTGGTCCATGCACTCCAAGTCATGCCGGTCCGCGTCCAGCCTCTGACCACGACCCCTTGGTCGAGCATCGCCGTTTCGTCCGGGTAGGCGGTGATGAAGAAATGATTCAGAGACGCGTTGTAGTACTCGATGACCGTGGCGGTGGGCTCGATCGCGGCGGCGCCCTGTGTGCAGACGGCGCTTAGCGCGGCTGTCGCAAACACAAGCGCGCCCGTCCTCCGTACGAATGGCGGGAATGGCATGGTTTTCCTCCTTGTGGTGCTCGTTATTTGCGCGCGCCGTCCGGACGCGTGTCGCCCCTTGCTCAGAATAACGGAGGAATTGCAGCGGTCGTTGACCAGGATGTGTAACGTTTTGTATTTTCTCTAATCGAGGCGAAATTGCCCAATGTGATGCTGTTGGCATGAGCTGCACTGAACAGTTTGTACGACAAGGAGTACGGGCCGCGGATCTGCGACCGGGAGGGCAAAATTTCAGTATCTAACCGCTTTTTATTGCGAGATTACCTGCGATAAACCCGCTAAGTATCTATTTCTCATACTTTTTCATCACGCATACAACAGAGGAGCTAAGTCTTTGTAAGCAAAACGAAAGTGTGTTGACGTCCCAGCCCCGAATCCTTATAGTGTCACACGGTGGTAAAAAGTGGGTCAAAGTGGGCGCTTACCCAATAGGCAGGCGTCCGATGGAGGGGATGGTGTTTAGAGGCGTCACACATCTAGCGCTCGACAACAAGGGGCGCCTGGCCATTCCTGCCAAACACCGCGAAGCTTTGCTCGCGCGTGCCGACGGGCACATGGTGTTGACCGCGGACCCGAGCCGCTGTTTGCTGCTCTATCCATTCCCCGAGTGGGAGCCGATTCAGAAGCGCTTGATGGCGCTGTCGAGCTTCAACGACAAGATTCGCGGTCTGCAGCGTCTGCTCGTCGGTCATGCCGACGACGTCGAGCTCGATGGCGCGGGCCGCATTCTGGTTCCACCGGCGCTGCGCCAATTCGCAACGCTCGACAAACACGTGGTGCTGGTCGGGCAAGGCAACAAGTTCGAGCTCTGGGACGAGGAGCAGTGGCAGGGACGGACCGCGCAAGCCGTCGCGTTTCCGGCCGGCGGCCTGCCACCCGAGCTCGACGGCTTTTCGCTCTGATGCCGCATGGCGATCACGTCCCGGTCCTGCTCGAAGAAGCCGTGGCCTCGCTGGCGGTCAAGCCCGACGGGATCTACCTCGACGGCACCTTCGGCCGGGGCGGGCACAGCCGTCGCATTCTCGACCTATTGGGCCCCCACGGCCGCGTCGTCGCCCTCGACCGCGATCCATCCGCGGAGGCAGTGGCGCGCCAGTGGACCGACCCGCGCTTTCACTTTCATCGTGCATGGCTTTCGACCCTGGCCGAAGTGCTCGCGCGCGAGCATATCGATCGCGTCGACGGCGCGCTGCTGGACCTGGGAATCGCGTCACCGCAGATCGATCAAGCGGAGCGCGGATTTTCGTTTCGCGCCGACGGTCCGCTCGACATGCGCATGGATCCATCGCGCGGGAACAGCGCGGCGCAGTGGCTCGCTTCCGCAAGCGAAACCGAACTGAAGGGAGTGATCGCGGATTATGGCGAAGAACGGTTTGCTCAACAGATTGCAAGAGCGATTGTTGCGGCTCGCGCGCACGAACCCATCACACGCACGCGGCAACTGGCCGCGATCGTGGCAAAAGCCCTCGGCGCGCGGGCGCGGGGTGATCGGAGTCAGGATCCGGCAACGCGGACCTTCCAGGCTGTACGGATTTACGTCAATCAGGAGCTACAGGAATTGTCGCTAGCGCTCGACGCGGTTTTGCCATGCCTTGCTACCGGAGGCCGCCTGGCCGTGATCAGCTTCCACTCGCTCGACGACCGGCTGGTGAAGCAATTTTTTCGCCGCCATAGCCTGCCGTTCGGGGGCGAGGCGCGGCTAGCGAGATTGGCCATCGCCAGCGATGCGCTGCCGCAGCCGCCGTTGAAGCTCGTCGGGCGCGCGGTCCGCGCGGGCGACGCCGAGGTCGCCGCCAATGCGCGCGCACGCAGCGCGACCATGCGTGTAGCCGAGCGCACGAAGGCCGCGTTGACGTGATCACACGCATCAACCTTCTCCTGCTCGCGGCGCTCGTGGTCTGCGCTTTGTCGCTGGTCACGTCCAGACATCAGGCGCGCAAATTGTTTGTCGACCTCGAGCGCGAGCAAACAAGAAGCAGGGCGTACGAAGTCGAGTTCGGTCAGCTTCAGATCGAGCAGTCGACGTGGGCGATGCCGGCCAGGATCGAGAGGATCGGACGCGAGCAGTTGCACATGCAGCTTCCGGGGCCCGGGCGGATCGAGGTCCTGGACCGGAACAACCGATGAAGGCGATGCGCACAACGCACTCCCGCACGAACGCGACACCGAAGCTTCCGCGACTTCGTGCGCCGCTTGTTTTCGGTGGCTTGCTTGCCCTCCTGGTCGGACTGCTCGGCCGCTCGCTGTACCTGCAGCGCATCGATCACGACTTTCTGCAGGAGCAGGGCAGCTCGCGCTACAGCCGCGAGATCGAGGTTCCCGCGCATCGGGGCCGCATCGTCGATCGGTTCGGCGAGCCGCTCGCGATCAGCACGCCGGTGAAGGCCGTCTGGGCCTGGCCGGATCAGGTCGTGGCGACGCCCGATCAGTTGCGCGCGCTCGCGGCTGCGCTGGAGATGACGCCTGCGTTGCTCGATCAGAAATTGGCGCAGGGCGGTGACTTCGTCTATGTGAAAAGGCCGGTCGCGCCCGAAGTTGCCGATCGCGCAGCTGCGCTCAAGGTCAAGGGAGTGCACGACGAGAGCGAATACTGGCGCTATTACCCGGGCGGGGAGGTCATGAGCCACATCGTCGGGTTTACCGGCGATCGGGACGTGGGCCAGGAAGGCCTCGAATTGGCGCAGCAATCCTGGCTCGGCGGCAAACCCGGAAGCCGCCGCGTGATCATCAACCGCCGTGGCGAGATCGTCGAGGATGTAAAAAGCATTCGCGCTCCGCAGGAAGGGCGTGATCTCGCGCTGTCGATCGACAGCCGCCTTCAGTATCTTGCGTTTCGCGAGATCAAGGCGGCGGTGGACGCCAATAAGGCGCACGCCGGTGCCGCCGTCATGCTCGACGTCAAGAGCGGCGAGATTCTGGCGCTGGTCAACTGGCCGAGTTACAACCCGAACAATCGTATGCGAACCACGCGCGACAGAATGCGCAATCGCGCGCTGATCGATACCTTCGAGCCCGGATCGACGCTGAAGCCGTTCACGATCGCCGCCGCGCTCGACGCCGGCAAGGTTCGTCCGGGCACGATCATCGATACCGCGCCGGGCACGCTCACCATCGGTCACGCCACGATCCACGACGCGCACCGCGAAGGGGCTCTGACGGTCGAGCAGGTGATCCAGAAATCGTCGAATGTCGGTGCCGCGAAAATCGCGCTGTCGCTGCCGGCCGAGACCATGTGGCAAACCCTGTCCGCCACCGGATTTGGCGCCGCACCGATGA
>JALZAO010000219.1 GCA_030948305.1 Pseudomonadota bacterium | reverse complement strand
GTCAAGACCATCCGCTACTGCGACGACACGTACTTCGTTACGACAGGCGGAGGCCGGACGCTCAAGTTCTGGGAATTCAACCTGCGCTTCAAGAGCGATTCGACCAGCCAGGGGCCGGCCAAAGGCGAAGCGGTCCTCGTCGGTCAAGGCATGCAGGGTGACCGCGCGCAGATCGTATTCTCGAGCCCCGCCGAAATCGGCGCGTTGATCAAGAGCGAGTGTCCGTGACGCCGATTCCCGCGGTGCTGCATGAGACGGAGCGCGATGGGTCGGCGCAGTCCTCGCCGCGGCATCGCGCGGTGTTGCTCGTGCCGCTGCTGCTGTTTGCCGTCGTCGTCGTTTTTCTGGCCATCGGCTTGAGGCTCGATCCACGGGAGGTGCCGTCGCCTCTCATTGGGAAGCCGATTCCTCGGTTTTCGCTGCCGGCGGTGCTCGGCCGGTCGCTGGGTCTGTCAAGCGACGATCTCCAAGGCGAAGTGTCGCTGGTCAACGTGTTCGCCTCGTGGTGTGTCGCGTGCCGGGAGGAACACCCGTTGCTCATGCAGATCAAGCGCGCCGGAATTCTTCCGGTCCACGGCCTTGACTATAAGGACCGGCCGTCTGATGCCGCGCGCTGGCTCGACGAGATGGGCGACCCGTATACGCGCACCGGCGCCGATCTGGACGGCCGGGTGGCAATTGACTGGGGCGTATACGGTGTCCCTGAGACATTCGTCATCGATCGCGATGGCAGGATCGCCTACAAGCATATCGGGCCGATCTCACCGACGGTCTGGGATCAAACATTGCTGCCAATGATTCAGAGGCTGCAACGGAGAACGCCGTGACCGTGCCCGGCCCCGACCACGACTTCGCCGATCGCAAGCGTTGGCTGGTCAAGGCCGCGCTCGTTGTCGCCGCCACGATGATCGTTGCGGCTTCGGCGGTCGGCGTCTGGGTTTCGCTGGGACCATCCGGGTCCGCGCTCATGCCTGACGTTCGCGCTGCCCCCGACGTCCGGAAGAACTCGGTGCTTGCACCCTACGCGGCGCCGCGTGAGATCGCGAACGTGGAGTTCGAGGACGGCCAGGGCCGGAAGCGCACGCTGGCTGACTTCCGCGGCAAGGTCGTCCTGCTCAATCTCTGGGCGACCTGGTGCGGCCCGTGCCGGAAAGAGATGCCTACGCTCGACCGCCTGCAGCAGCAGCTCGGAAGCACCGACTTCGAGGTCGTTGCGCTATCGATCGACCGCGGCGGCCAAGCCGTGGTCAAGAGTTTTTTCGACGAGATCGACATACGGGCGCTCGCGATCTATGTCGACACGACCGCGGAGGCCGGAACGAGGCTCGGCATGATCGGCGTCCCGACGACTCTGCTACTCGACCGGACGGGCCGTGAGATCGCGCGCCTGACCGGCCCCGCCGAATGGGACAGCCCCGAGGTGATCAACACCATCAAGCACTACCTGCCGTCTGCGCCCGTGAAGACAACTTGAGAGTGTATGTCTACGATTGATCAAGCGCACCCAACCGGAAAGTGATCGGCTTTCAACGATGCCATGATCTGGACCCGTCGAGACGTTCTCAAATCATTCGTCGCAAGCGCCGGGCAACTTGCGCTGGGTGCGCCCCTGCACGGCGCAGGGGCGGGACTGGAGCCGGATTTGATACTCCGTCTTACCGCTGCACCGGGCACGGCATGGATTCGCGGCGGTGACGAAACGCGCGTGCTTCGCTATTCGGGTGAGGTGCTCCGTGGGCGCAAGGATGCGCTCAAGCCGGCGACCGGTTTTCTCGGGCCGACGATCGAGCTATGGCGCGGTGAGCGCGTACGCATCGTGTTTCGGAATCGTCTCGAGCAGTCAAGCATTATCCATTGGCACGGAATGATCGTTCCCGATGTCGCCGATGGTCATCCGCGTTTCGCCATTTCCCCGGGAGGCGAATATCGCTACGACTTCACCGTGGTCAATCCGGCAGGCACGTATCTCTATCACCCCCATCCGCATGGGCGCACCGGCGAGCAAGTCTATTTCGGCCTCGCCGGATTGCTGATCGTTCGTGATCGCGACGAAGCTCGATTCGGCCTGCCCTCGACGGAGAACGAGCTCGCCCTCGTGATCCAGGACCGCCGCTTCGGCGCCGACAATAAGCTCGTCTTCAAGCGGATGATGATGGACGAGATGAACGGCGTTCTGGGAGATACCGTGCTCGTGAATGGCGGCGCCGATGCGGCGTTCGCGGTGAAACCGCAAGCGTATCGCTTGCATCTGGCGAACGTCTCCAACGCGCGCGTCTACAAGCTGGCATGGTCGGACGGACGGCCGCTGCGGGTGATCGCCGCGGACAACGGTCTGTTTTCGTCGGCCGAGGGCCCGAAGGAGGTGCCTTTTGCGATGCTTGCGCCGTTTCAGCGAATCGAGTTGATCGAAGACTTCGGCGCGCGGCGCTCCGGCCAGGAATTCGGTTTGATCAGCGAGAGTTATGCGTCACTGGGTATGGCCGCGATGATGCGCGACATGATGGGTGGCACTGCGAAACGGCGCGGACGAGCGCGCCGCGGGCGAGAGCATGATGGGCGGCGGGATGATGGGTGGCATGATGCGCATGATGGGTCCGGATCAGGGCGACCAGCTACTTGTCGCCCGCTTCACCGTTGCGCCGGGCGCACGCGTCCCGGGGGGCGAGATCAAGCTTCCTCCCGCGGTCGCGGAGGACGACAGGCCCGCGCGGGAACGCAGTTTCCAACTGGCGTTTGCTCATATGCAGGGGCTCCTGAATAAACGTCGCTTCGAAATGACCGCTGTCGCGAGCGGAGAGACATTGACGCTGGGAAAACCCATCCACTGGACCTTCGCCAACGATGGGCCGGGGATGTCCATGGCGCATCCGATGCACGTGCACGGCGTACGCTTTCGCATCGTCGAACGTCGTGGTGGACAGAGCCATAAAGATCTGCGCGAGGGCATCATCGACTCAGGCTATCAGGATACGACGCTCGTGTTGCCCGACGAGCGCGTGACGGTTGCATTCACGCCATCGCAACCGGGTTTGTTCATGTATCACTGTCACAATCTGGAGCACGAGGACGGGGGAATGATGCGCAACTACCTCGTGACCCGGAGTCGGTGATCATTCAAGCGTGCTCGAGACTCAAGCTCGTCGATCACATTCCACTTCAAATTGGAGAAACCTCATGTCAACAGTGCAACGTCAGACCGTCTCGGCTTCGTCGACCTCTCAAGCCGAACCATTTTTCGCGTTGCGCCGCCTGCCTCGGCGCACGCTTCTTGTGGTCGCCGCACTCATCCTGATTGCGGGCGGAATGTTTCTGAAGTGGGATTTGCTCGTCGCCGCCGGAATCGCACCGCTCATCCTCGGCCTCCTGCCCTGCGCCGCCATGTGCGCGCTCGGGTTGTGCATGGGCCGCATGGGCGGCAAGGGCGATTGCGCGAAGACCAAGAATGAGGACGTATCATCCAAGACGGAGGACGCGTCGTCCAAGACGGGCGTTCGTAATGCGTGATTTCGCATTCGCCATTGCCGTTCGAAGCGATGGCCGCTTGAGCGCAAGATGCTGCATGGGGTCCGTGCATGCACGCAACACCCTTGGCGTCGATAGGCAATAAGCGTGTCTTCCGGCGTCGGCAACGTGGCAGCTCTTGCCGCCGGAACGATTTCGTTTCTGTCGCCCTGCGTTCTGCCGCTCGTACCGGCATACCTCTCCTACATCGCTGGCGAAGCGGTCGACGAGGCGCGCGAGCAGTCGGGCCGTGCGCGCCTGTTCACGCTCGTTCTCAGCGGCTCCTTCGTGCTCGGTTTTTCGCTGGTGTTCGTCGCGCTCGGAGCGAG
>JALZAO010000218.1 GCA_030948305.1 Pseudomonadota bacterium | reverse complement strand
AATTTGCCCTCGCTCCTCGTCGGGCATGCCGACCACGCCGCACTCCGCCACGGCCCGATGAAGCAGGAGCGCGTTCTCGACCTCGGGGCCGGCAATGTTATAGCCCGCGCTGATGATCATGTCGTCCGTCCGCGCCTGGAAGACGAAATAGCCTTCGTCGTCGATGAGATAGGCATCGCCGGTATAGTTCCAGCCATCCTTCACGTATTCTTTCTGGCGCTCATCGGCAAGGTAGCGACAACCGGTCGGGCCCATCACCGCGAGCTTGCCGACCTGGCCTCGCGAAAGCGGATGGCCCGCATCGTCCATGACACAAGCGCGATAGCCGGACACCGGCTTCCCCGTCGCCCCGGGCTTGGCGTTCCGCTCATCGTGGGAGATGAAAATGTGGAACATTTCGGTCGCGCCGATACCATCGATGATCTCGATCCCCGTTGCGTCCTTCCACTGCTTGCGCGTCGCGGCAGGCAGCACCTCACCCGCCGACACGCATTTTTTCAGGCTCGACAGGTCGAAACGAGCTGTTTGCGCCGCCATCGCCCGGTACGACGTCGGCGCCGTAAACAGCACGTTCACCCGATATTTCGCAATGGCTTCCAGTAGTATTTCCGGCGTCGCCTTTTCCAGAAGCAGCGTGGCAGCGCCGATGCGTAGAGGAAACAGCAACAGCCCACCTAGGCCGAACGTGAACGCAAGCGGCGGACTTCCCGTGAACAGGCTGTCCGGCGCCGCTCGAAGCGTTGAATTCGGCCAACAATCGCATGCGGCAAGCACGTCGCGATGGAAATGCATGGTGCCCTTGGGCTTGCCGGTCGTGCCCGATGTGAATGCGATGAGGCAGGTATCTTCGGCCGCAGTCGCCACATCATCGAATGTCGACGGTTTATCCCGCATCAGCGCGTCAACTCCGCTCGCGGTGCCGCCGCCAAAGTAGGCAATGTGCTTGAGTGATGGACACATCGTGAGCGCTGCAGCCAGCTCTGCGGCGAGCCGCGTGTCGCAGAGTGCGTGCGAAATCGCCGCCTTGGTTACAATGTCCGTAAGTTCCCTGGCGCGCAACAGCGGCATCGTGCCGACCGCGATGCCGCCTGCCTTCATCACGGCAAACCAGCATGCAGCCATCATCGGATTGTTCGGCCCGCGCAGCAACACGCGGTTTCCCGGAACGAGCCCGAGGTCGTCCACCAAAACCCGCGCGATACGATTCGCGTTCGCACACAGTTCACGATAGCTCCAGCGCGACCCGTCCCAGGCAAGAATGGCGGTGCGCTCACCCCAGCCGCGCTCGAGCGCGCGGTCAAGCAGCTCGGTGCCGCAGTTGATTCGCTCGGGATACTGGAGCTCCGGCAACTCGAAGACGAGCTCTGGCCACTGCTCGCGACGCGGCAGGCTTTGATAGGCAAAAGTGTCGACATGAGCCGTGTAGCTCATTGCTCCTCCTGGCCGCTGCGAAGCAGCTCGCGGCCAACGATCAGCTTCTGTACCTCGGTGGCACCCTCGTAGATGCGCAATGCGCGAATTTCCCGGTAGAGTCGCTCGACCGTCTCGCCGCTGACTACGCCCTGGCCACCGAACATTTGCACCGCGGCATCGATGACGACTTGCGCCGATTCGGTCGCCACCATCTTGGCCATGGCCGCTTCCTTTGTCGGCCGCTGGTCGCGTGCATCGCGCAACCATGCTGCGCGATAGGTCAACAACGCCGCCGCGTCGATGGCACTCGCCATCTCGCCGAGCTTTGCCTGCGTCAGTTGCAAGTCGCCTAGCGTCTTTCCAAACATCCGCCGTGAGCGCGCGCGCTGCAGCGCCTCGTCAAGGGCGCGGCGCGCAAGACCGAGCGCGGCGGCGGCGACCGATGTCCGGAAGATATCCAGGGTACGCATCGCGAGCTTGAAGCCGGCACCCTCCTCGCCGAGCAACGCGTCTGCCGGAAGTCGGCAATTCCGGAACTCCAGGCGCGCCAGCGGATGCGGCGCGATCAGCTCGATTCGCTGCGAAACGGTGAGTCCCGCCGTGTCTGCAGGCACGATGAATGCGGAAATCCCATGCGCGCCGGTGCCCTCACCCGTTCGCGCGAAGACGCAGTAGAAGTCGGCAATGCCGCCATTCGAGATCCAGGTCTTGCACCCGTCAAGCTTCCACCCTTGCGGTTCTCGCAGCGCGCGCATTTGCATCGCGCCGACGTCAGACCCTGCGTCCGGCTCCGACAGCGCGAATGCCGCGATCGCAGCACCCTGGGCGACGAGGGGCAGCCAGCGCTCGCGTTGCGCTTTGCTGCCAGCCAGCGTGACCGCGCCGCTTCCCAGGCCTTGCATCGCAAAGGCGAAGTCCGCCAGGCCGTCGTGATAAGCCAGCGTCTCACGCGCGAGGCAGAGCATCCGCGAATCCAGTCGCTGGCCCATTCCACCATCCACGGCCTCGACGCAATACTTGAGCCAGCCCGCTTCGCCCAGTGCGCGCACCCATGCTCGACATCGCTCGTCGAGATCCTTACGCTCATCCTCCATGGTTACACGCGCCGCCATCCATGTCCGAAGCGTGTCGGCGAACGTACGATGCGCCGTGTCGAAAAACGGCCAATCGAGATGCTCGTGCACCATCAGTTGCCTTCGAACACGGGCTTCTGCTTGTCGACGAAGGCGCGATAGGCCCGGCGAAAATCTTCCGTCTCCATGCAGATCGCCTGCGCCTCGGCCTCCGCATCGATGGCGGCATCGAGATCCATCGCCCATTCCTGGTGGAGGAGCTTCTTGGTCATGGCATGCGCGAAGGTCGGTCCGTCGGCAAGGGTGCGCGCCAGCGCTTCGGCAGCAGGCAGCACGCGGTCCGGGGCGTGCAGCTCGTTGAAGAAGCCCCATTGCAGACCTTCGTCCGCAGCCATCGTCCTGCCCGTATAAAGCAACTCGGCGGCGCGGCCTTGCCCGATCATCCGCGGCAGCAGGGTGCACGCTCCCATGTCGCAACCTGCCAGACCGACCCGGCTGAAGAGGAAGGCTGTCCTGCAATGGGGCGTCCCGAAGCGGAAGTCCGACGCCAGCGCGACCATGGCTCCGGCCCCGGCGCAGACACCATCGATTGCGGCTACGATCGGCTGCGGCGACGCACGCATTGCCTTCACCAGATCGCCGGTCATGCGAGTGAAGGCTAGCAGCTCCGGCATGCTCATCGTCGTCAGCGGCCCGATGATTTCGTGCACGTCGCCGCCGGAGCAGAAATTGCCACCCGCGCCGCAGATCACGACCGCCTTGATGTCCGATGCGTGGCTCAAGCCTCGGAACAAGTCGCGCAACTCGGCGTAAGCATCGAGCGTCAGCGCGTTCTTCCTTTCGGGCCGGTTGAGGACGATCGTTCCGACCTTGTTGTCGACCTTCCAGATGAAATGGTGCGCGGCGTAGTCTGCGTACGGCTTTAGATCGTGTGGCGCTATCATGCTGCATTCTCCTCCGACCGAAGTCCCCGCTTGAACTGGCCCAGCAGTGAGTACAGTGTGTTGCGCTTGGAGTCGTTCATGCCAGCCATCAGTTCGATCACCCAGCGCTCGTGGGCGGCTGCCATCGTGTCGAAAACACGCTTCCCCTTGGGCGTCAGCCGCACGGAAAAGGCGCGCCGATCGCCTTCGATGGGTTCTCGCTTGACCAGACCCTCCCCGACGAGCTGGTCCGTGATACCGGTCACGTTGGCCCCGGTAACCAACAAGCGCTTTGATAGCTCGCCCATCTTCAGGCCATCGGGATTGCGCTGAAGTTGCGCCATCAAATCGAAGCGGGGCAAGGTCGTATTGAAGTCGCGTCGAAGCCGCGCCCGAATCACGCGTTCAATGAGTTGAGTGCACGTGAAAAGCCGCAGCCACAGTCGCAGTGCGTCGTGGTGCG
>JALZAO010000217.1 GCA_030948305.1 Pseudomonadota bacterium | reverse complement strand
GCAGACCTGCGCAATGCCGCGCAGGCTCAATGCTTGCCTGTGTCGAGCTTGAGCTCCTGAATCTTGCGCGTCAGCGTGTTGCGGCCCCAGCCGAGCCACTGCGCGGCCTCCATGCGATGGCCGGCGGTATGCGCGAGCGCGCGCAGGATGAGCGTGCGCTCGAATTCCTTTTCCAGCCGGTCGCCGACCGCGCGCTCACCGCGCGCAAGCGCGCTCGCGAGCTCGCGATCGAGAGCCTGCTGCCAATTGCTTTCTTCGTCCGCAGATTTGCCTCCGGTGCGCAGCTCGGGAGGCAGATCCGCCGCCTCGATGCGTTGGCCCGGGCCCATCACGGTCAGCCAGTGGCATATGTTCTCCAGTTGACGGACATTACCCGGAAACGCGAACGCGGATAGCACCTTGAGCGCGGCGTCGGAGAGCTGCTTTGGCTCGACCGCGAGGTCGCGCGCACTCTTGAGCAGAAAATGGCGGGTGAGCGGCGCGATATCCTCGCCACGCTCGCGCAGCGGAGGCAAGCGCAATCTGACCACGTTCAGGCGATGCAGCAGATCTTCGCGGAAGAGGCCCTGGAGCACGCGCTCCTCCAGGTTCTGATGCGTCGCAGCGATGATGCGAACGTTGGAGCGCAGCGGCGCGTGGCCACCGACGCGATAGTATTCGCCGTCAGCGAGCACGCGCAGAAGCCGAACCTGAAGGTCGGGCGGCATGTCGCCGATTTCATCCAGGAAAAGCGTGCCGCCGTCGGCCTGCTCGAACCGCCCCCGTCGCGAGCTCTGGGCGCCCGTGAATGCACCGCGCTCGTGGCCGAACAGCTCCGACTCCAGGAGGTCCTTCGGTATCGCCGCGGTATTGATGGCCACAAAAGGCTGCGCGGCACGCACGCTGTGCCGATGCAGGGCACGCGCGACCAGCTCCTTGCCGGTGCCGGATTCTCCGGTGATCAGCACGGTGACGTGCGATTGCGACAGCCGGCCGATAGCCCGGAATACCTCCTGCATTGCCGGCGCCTGCCCGAGCATCTCCGGAGCCGCCACCGTCTGCGAAGTCACGGGCGACGGCGCCGGCACCTCGGCGCTGGCGCGACGAATCAGCGCCAGCGCGTGATCGATGTCGAAGGGTTTGGGAAGATATTCGAAGGCGCCACCCTGAAACGCCGCGACCGCGCTGTCGAGATCGGAATACGCGGTCATGATGATCACGCGCACCGTGGGATGGCTCTCCTTCAGCTTGCCGAGCAACGCGAGCCCCGATTCGCCGGGCATCCGGATATCGGTCACGATGACCTGGGGTTCGCCGTGCTGCAGGGCCTGGGTAACCTCGTAGACCGACGCGAATGACTTGTGCGCTATACCCTCGCGCGCAAGCGCTTTTTCGAGCACCCAGCGAATGGAGCGGTCGTCATCGACGACCCACACGGCGTTCATCGCCACACCTTGGGAAAAATCGCGATCGTCATACGCATGCATGTTTATACCCGGAATTTAGATAACCGGCCGGTTGAGTTCCAGCGGCAGGAGGACGGTGAAAATCGTGTGACCGGGGACGCTCTCGCATTCGATTGCGCCGTTGTGTTGCGCGATAAAAGTCTGCGCGATGGTCAGGCCCAAGCCGCTGCCGCCCTCCCGTCCGGACACCAGCGGAAAGAAAATCTTGTCGCGAATCGCTTCCGGAACGCCGGGTCCGTTGTCCTCGACCGAAAGCGCGAGCGCCAGCCGATGACGGCGCTTGGCCAGTGTAATGCCGCGAGCTACGCGCGTCCTGAGGCGGATTTCGCGCGCCCCCGAGATGCCTTCGAGCGCCTGCGCGGCGTTCCTGACAACGTTGAAAAGCGCCTGCGTAAGCTGTTCGGGATCGGCCTCGAATTCCGGCAGGCTGATGTCGAAATCGGAGTGAATCAAAATCTGCGGGAACTCGGCCTGGATAACGCTGCCGACCCGCACCAGAAGCTCGTGGATGTTCGTTCGCCGGTATTTTGGCAGCCGGTGCGGCGTCAGAAGCCGATCGACCAGTGTTTGCAGCCGGTCCGCCTCGCCGATAATTACCTGCGTGTACTCGATCAGCGGCGGACGATCGAGCTCGTGTTCGAGCAGCTGCGCGGCGCCGCGTATGCCGCCCAGCGGATTCTTGATCTCGTGCGCGAGGCTCCTTATCAACTCCCGATTGGCCTGCTGCTGCTCCAGCAATCGTTCCTCGCGCGCGATCTTGAGCTGCTGGTCGATGTGGCGAAATTCCAGTAGCAGCGTCGCACCGGGCGTATCGACCACCGATACCGTGCAGGAAAGGTGCAGCTTGAGCTTGCCTGCCACGCTGAGCTCGAGCTCCTGCTCGGTGTACGAGGCGCCGCTCGCAAGCGCTTTGTCGATGGCTTGAAAAAGTGCCGGCGCTTCGCCAAAAACGGATCCGGCGGGTTGACCGACCAGCTGTCGCCTGGAGAGCTCGAACAGGTTCTCGGCGGCTGGATTCGCATAGCAGACGCCGAGCTCGTCGGTCAGCAATGCGACCGCGGTGGCCAGCAATTCCAGGCCCGGATACGCGACGGCAGGTGTTTCGACGGTGGAAATGTGCGTTTGAAACATCGCGTGCCACCGAAGCGGTGCAGCGATGATAGTAGCAATTTCCGCGCCCGGACAGCTCGTGCGGGCCGCAAGGCGAAGCCGCGGCTCCAACGCGCAGCAGCACTGCCCCTGCACTGCCAGCCCACATCGCCGATCCAACCGTCGGCGTCATGATGCCGACGCCAAGGTCCGACGTGTTACTTCAGCGCGGCCAACTCCTTGCGCAGCGCCTCGATGTTCTTCTCGTGAAGGCTGACCGCCTGCCTCAATTTGGCGAGTCGGTTGGCGTATTTCTGGGCGTCCTTCTGTTCGTCGGGCAGCGGCGGCGGCGCGCCGTCCCCGTATGCCGCGCGCGACTCGACAAGCAGCTTTTCCTCGGTGTCGAGCTCGTCGGACAGAACTTTGCGCCTCAGAGCGTCCCGCGCCCGTTGCGTATCCGCGTCGACCCTGGGAAACCCGGCCGGCGTTGGCGCGCCTTTGGCGGACCGCTCGCCGCGCACGTCATCGCCCACTCCGCAGGAGAGCTTTTTCCAGCCCTTCTCCGGCGCGACGTTGGTGTAGTGCATGTTGCCATCGGCGTCGACATACTTGCAGATGTCGGCGAAGGCGCAGGGCGCCAGGACAAGCGCCGTGCACCAGCAGAAGGCACGCGCGCACTGGATGGACGCGCGGCTGGCTCGAGAGAAGACCATAGCGCTCCAGTGTATCAAAAACACCGGCCGGGCAAGCGCCGCCCCCGGCGCAAAAAGGGCGGATCGCCGCGATCCGCCCCGCCTGCCCGACTTGCCGCGCCTAAAGGCTGTAATACATGTCGAATTCGACCGGATGCGTCGTCATGCGAAAACGCGTCACCTCTTCCATCTTGAGCGCGATGTACGCGTCGAGCATGTCGTCCGAGAAGACCCCGCCGCGCGTCAGAAATTCGTGATCCTTCTCGAGGTTGTCGAGCGCTTCGTCGAGCGACGCGCACGGATGCGGAACCTTGGCGGCGATTTCAGGGGGCAGGTCGTACAGGTTCTTGTCGATGGGATCGCCGGGGTGGATCTTGTTCTGCACGCCATCGAGTCCCGCCATCAGCAGCGCGGCAAAGCAGAGGTACGGGTTCGTCGTCGGATCCGGAAAGCGCACTTCGACACGCCGGCCCTTGGGGTTGCTGACGTAGGGAATGCGGCACGCCGCCGAACGGTTGCGCGACGAATACGCCAGATTGATCGGCGCCTCGAAGCCCGGCACCAGGCGCTTGTACGAGTTGGTGCCCGGATTGGTGATGGCGTTCAGCGCCTTGGTATGCTTGATCACGCCGCCGATATAGAACAGCGC
>JALZAO010000216.1 GCA_030948305.1 Pseudomonadota bacterium | reverse complement strand
TTCTGGACGATTTCACGCTTGGCGGCGAGCGTCGGCGCGATGTTCAGCACCGCGTCGGAGAGCACGAACGGACGCGCGAAGTTCGGCACGTCGACAAAATAGGCATGCGTGAGGCGGTGCTCGCCACGCAGGCCCGAGTCCGGCGCGGCCACGGCGCGCATCAGGTCGTCGGGGTACAGGCTCCCCTTGATCAGGGCCTGGACCTCGCCGTTGCGCGCCAGCAGAACGGCTTGCTGGGCCGCGGCGAAGGGATCGTCCGGCGTGTCGACGCGCTCGATGCGGGACAGGTCGAGGCCCGCCTGCGCCGCCGCGTCTGCGATGCGTGCTTCGGGGCCGACCAGCACCGGGGCAAGGTACCCGGCGAACTGGCCCGACAGTGCGATCTGCAGCGAATCGCGGTCGCATGGATAGACGATCGCCGTCGGCAAAGGCGGGAAATTGCGAGCCTGCTCGACAAGCCGCTGGAAGTGCGCTCGGTTGATCATGAGCCGAGCGTGGCAAAGGGCGGCGTCGCTGTCAACCCTGTGCCGATGACCGGCTATCGGCGGGGTCCAGCCGTCAACCTTCTGTGAAACCAACCCTTTTCGCCCCCCAAAGACCGTTTTTTCAGATTTTCCCTTTCCATGGCACGACCACGCGCTCGACGTAGCGCATCAGCAAATCGAACAGGTAGGCGATGGTGCCGATGACGACGATGCCCATGATGACGATGTCGGTGCGCAGAAAGTTCGAGGCGTTCAAGACCATCTGGCCGAGGCCGTGGGTGGCGGCGACCATTTCCGCGGCGACCAGCGTGGTCCAGCCGAAGCCGATCGAAATCCGCATCGCGGTCAGGATCTCGGGCATGGCCGCCGGAATAACTACGTGCTGGATCACTTGCCACCTGGACGCGCCCATCGAATACGCGGCGTGAATCTGCTCCTGCGACACCGATCTCACTCCCGCCCGCGAGCTCATCGCCAGCGGCGCGAAGCAGGCGAGGTAGATCAGCAGCACCTTGGAAAGCTCGTCGATGCCGAACCAGATGATGATCAACGGCAGGTAGGCGAGCGGCGGCAAGGGCCTGTAGAACTCGATCGGCGGATCGAAAATGCCGCGAGCGATGCGCGAGACGCCCATGGCGATGCCGACCGGTATCGCGGTCAGGCAGGCGAGAAAGAACGCGGTGAACACCCTGAACATCGACCAGCCGAAATGGGTGGCGAGGGGAGCGTCGGTCAGGTTGCCACGGGCCGACTCCCAGAGCCGCTGGAGCACCGTTTCCGGCGTCGGAAGAAACAGCGGCGGCATCCAGCCGAAGTGGCTCGCGACCCACCACAGCGCGAAAATCGAAATCATGGTGACCACCGAGATCGCGGTGCTCGCACCCTCGCCCGGCGTCGAGTAACCCGACGTCTTGGGGCGCGCGCCATCGTGGGTTCCGGGACTCGCCTTGTTCGCGCCGTTATCGGACGCCGGCGTCACTTCTTCACTGGCGCTCATGGGCCGCTCATTTGCCGCAGTGCCGCTGCGGGCGCTGCCGCATCCCGATGCAAAATGACCGACAGGACTTCCTCGCGCACGCGGATGAATTCAGGATCGGACTTGACCGCCCGCGCGTCGCGCGTTTCGAGGAAGCGGCGTCCGAAATCGAGGTCGAATTCGTGCGAGATGCGGCCCGGGCTGGGCGTCATCACGACCAGATGCGTCGCCAGGAACAGCGCTTCCTCGACGCTATGGGTAATGAAAAAGCACATCTTGCCGGTGCCGTGCCAGACGTCGAGTATCAGCTCCTGGATGGATTCGCGCGTGAACGCGTCAAGCGCGCCGAACGGCTCGTCCATCAACATCAGTCGCGGACCCGAAGCGAGCGCGCGAGCGATGCCCACGCGCTGCTGCATGCCACCCGAGAGCTCGTAGATCGGCCGATCGGCGAACGGGTCGAGCCCGACCAGGCGCAATTGCTCCATCGCGGCGCTCCGCCGCTCGGCCGCGGCAACGCCGCGCATGCGCAAGCCAAACTCGACGTTCTGGGCGACATCGAGCCAGGGCATCAAGGCGTGTTTCTGGAATACCACGCCGCGATCGGCGCCCGGGCCGGTCACCGGCTTGCCGTCGAGCTCGATGGTTCCGTGCGTCGGCGGCAGAAACCCGGCGATGCAGGAAAGCAGGGTCGTCTTGCCACACCCGGAGGCTCCGATCGCGACGACGAAATCGCCCTCCGTCATTGCCAGATTGATGTTGGATAGCGCCTCGACCGTGCCGGTCTTGGTCGCATAGCGGACGCCGAGGTTTCGAATGTCGAGGGAGGGCAAGCTTCGATTCCGTTTCTTGGCCGGGCTCTTACAGACAGGATTCCGGTCGCACAAATAGACGGCGGCGCATCGCGCGCCGCCGCCCTCGGTTTGAAACTATGGTTCGACCGGCAGCTACTTCGCTGCCCGGGTGACCCACTCCACCGAAACGTTTTTGCTGTAATCGGGGACGACCGAAGTCAGCCTTCCCTGATCCTTCAGAAAATTCGCCTGCTGCGTCAGCGCTTTCGCCGCGGCACCGTTGGCGCCTCCGCCGAGCCACTCGGGCGACGCCTGTTGCTGCAAGCTGGGGAAGCCATAGAGCGCCATCGCGTCGGCGACGTCCTCCGGCTTGCCGCCCGTCCACTTGGCGACGGCCGCGACCTTGGCTGCGTCGCCGGTCCAGGTTTTCGGATTGCTGCGATAGTCGGCGTCGGCCTTGGCCAGCGCCTTCACCAGCGCGGTCATGAACTCCGGGTTCTCCTTGGCGAACTTGCGCGTTACGATCAGGCCATCGAACGTGCAAGCCCCAGCCTTGCAAATATCCCCTGACGTCATGAGCACCTTGCCGGTCTTCTTGACGTTGGACAGCACCGGGTCCCAGATGAACGTCGCGTCGATGTCGCCGCGGCCCCACGCCGCCGCGATCTCGGGCGGGCGCATGTTCAGCACTTGCGCGTCGGAAGCCTTCAGCCCCGCCTTCTGCATCGCATACAGGAGCTGGAAATGTGAGGTGGACACGAACGGCGTGCCGATCTTCTTGCCTTTGAGATCGGCGATGGCGTTGACGCCGCTGCCGTTGCGCGCGACCAGCGCTTCGGCCGCGGCGATATCCTCGAGGATCCAGAACAGCTCGACATCCATGCCCTGGCTGATCGCCGTCGCGGCGCCGGTCGAGCCGACTTCGCCCAATTGCACATCGCCCGACGCCATGGCGCGGATGACGTCGCCCCCGCCGCCGAACTGACGCCAGTTGATCTTGAAGCCAGTTGCCTTTTCGATCTCCTGGCTCTGCTGCACCCAGCGCCAGGGATTCATCATGTCCTGGTAGGCGAAGGTGACCGTTTTCTGCGCTGCCGCGGGCAGCGCGGCGACTGCGGCCACGGTGAACATCAGTGCTGTCAACAAGCGTTTCATGCTCCCTCCTTCAATAAATTGCAGGTGCGCGTGCAGCGACGTAGCGCTTACGCAGGCTGATGCGGGGTGGCCTTAGCCGGCGTGAGGGCGCTAAATCGCCGCCAAGGTCTTGCGCAAACAGTCGACCATCGCGTCGATATGTTGCCGCTCCGCGATCAGGGGCGGGGCGATGATCACGCAATCCCCGGTCGCCTTGAGGTGCAAGCCGTTGTCGAAGAGCTGCTTTTGCAGCGCGTGACCGCGCTTGCCCGGCGCGCCAGCGGCATGGATGTCGATCGCCGCCAGCAAGCCGTAGCCACGAATGTCCGAGACGACCGACACGTCCTTGAGCGACCAGAGCGCGTCCAGAAAATACGGCGACAGCGCGGCGCCACGCTCGAACAGGCCCTCGTTCTTGTAGATGTCGAGCGTCGCGAGTCCCGCCGCGCACGGTGCGGGGTGGCCGGAATAGGTGTAGCCGTGAAAGAACTCGACTGCACCGTCAGCCGCTGCCCCCATGAT
>JALZAO010000215.1 GCA_030948305.1 Pseudomonadota bacterium | reverse complement strand
GAGCGGGACACGAGATCGTGGCGCGGGCCATGCACACGCCCGATACGCCGTTTGTCACGCTCGTCAACGGCGGTCGTCTGGCGACGAATCCGCTGCCGCTCCTCGAGGAAGCGCGCGACGGCACGCTCTACTGCGCGGAGATCGGCGGCTACACCAAGGCCGAGCAGAAAGGCCTCGCATTTCTGCTGCCCAGGATCGAAAAGCACAACACGGTTCTGGTTTGTACCAGCAGCGAGCAACTGGGCAATCTCGCCGCGGAAGGGCGCTTCGATGCCGGGCTGCTCGCAAGTCTTTCGGTCGGGGCCGTCATGCTTCCGCCGCTGCGGCAAAGGCGCGAGGATCTTCCCGCGCTCATCGACCGGTTCTGGCGCGACATTACGGCGAGTCAGCGAACGGTCGGCAGGCTGCACTCGGCTGCGGTATCGGCGCTTTCGGCCGCTTATTGGCCGGGAAATCTCGACCATTTGCACAACGTCATGGCCAATCTGGCGCTCACCGTCGAAAGCGAGATTACCGCCGAGCACGTGCGCCGCCTTCTTGGCGAGACTGCGCTGGCCCCGGCCTCGGCGATCTCGCCCGAAGTTACCGCGCGTTTTTTTGAATTGCCTCTGCGCGAGGCGCGCGAGGCTTTCGAAAGAATCTACTTCGAGCACTTGCTGGGCAAGGAGCAAAGCAATATGAGCCGCGTCGCCGAGCGCGCGGGTCTCGAGCGGACGCATCTCTACCGCAAGCTCAAGCAGCTCAATATCCGTTTTTCGAGACGCTCAGACGAGGGAGCATGCTGAACTCCGCCGGCGCGGTCGCGCCGGATTTGGCGCCGCTCGCCCGAAAGCCCCTCGCACCGCTGGTCATCGGAGCGATCGGCATCGTCTTCGGTGACATCGGCACCAGCCCGCTGTACACCCTTCGCGCGTGTTTCACCGGTCCGCACGGCTTGCCGCTGACGCCGGACAATGTCCTCGGCATCTTGTCGGTGGTGTTCTGGGCGATCATGATCGTTGTCACGCTCAAGTACGTGACGCTGATCATGCGCGCCGACAATCGCGGAGAGGGCGGCATCATGGCGCTGACCGCGCTGGCTTCGCGGGGGCTCGAAAACAGCCACATGCGGTGGTGGGTGGTCGGGCTCGGTATTTTCGGCGCCGCGATGTTCTACGGCGACGGCATGATCACGCCGGCTATCTCGGTGCTCTCCGCGGTCGAAGGTCTCGAGATCACCGCTCCGGTGCTGACGCCTTATGTCGTGCCGATCACACTGGTGATACTGGTCGGATTATTCTCGATCCAGCGTCATGGCACGGCAAGAGTCGGCGTTTTCTTCGGACCGGTGATGTGTCTGTGGTTCGTCACGATCGCGGTCCTGGGAGCGATCGAGATCGTTGCCGAGCCGGGCGTGCTCGCGGCGATCAATCCTGCATACGCTATTGGATTTCTTGTCGGCAGCCCGATCGCCGCGTTCCTGGCGCTGGGCGCGGTGGTGCTGGCTGTTACCGGCACCGAAGCGCTTTACGCGGACATGGGGCACTTCGGCGTGACGCCCATCCGGCGCGCCTGGCTCTTTTTCGTATTGCCGGCGCTGGTGCTCAATTATTTCGGGCAGGGCGCTCTGATCATTCACGACCCCGAGGCGATCAAGAACCCGTTCTATCTGCTCGCCCCAGCGTGGGCGCTGCTTCCTATGGTCCTTCTCGCGACCTGCGCCACGGTCATCGCTTCGCAGGCGGTCATATCGGGCGCATTTTCCCTGACGCGGCAAGCGATACAGATGGGATATTGCCCACGGCTGACCATCATGCACACGTCCGAGCGCGAAATCGGCCAGATCTACGTACCGTTCATCAATTGGACGCTGCTGTGCGCGGTGATGCTGCTGGTCGCCGGCTTTCGGAGCTCCAGTAACCTCGCGGCCGCGTACGGCATCGCCGTGACGCTGGCGATGGCGATCGATTCGATGCTGATCTTCTTCGTCATGACGAGGTTGTGGCACTGGAACCGCCTGGCCGCACTGGTCATCGTCGTTCCGCTGGTAACGATAGACGCAACGTTTCTAGCCTCGAACGCGCTCAAGATTCCCGACGGCGGCTGGTTCCCGATCGTCATGGGTGGCATCGTCTTCACGCTCCTTACCACCTGGCAGAGGGGACGTTCAATACTGCACGAGCGCCTGTCGAAAGAAACGATGCCGCTGGATGTGTTCATCAACAGCATCGCGTCGCACCCACCCGCTCGCGTGCCGGGCACGGCGGTGTTCCTGACCAACATGCCGGGCCGGGTGCCGCACGCGCTTCTGCACAACCTCAAGCACAACAAGGTGCTTCACGAGCGCGTGGTGTTGTTGACGATGACCACGCGCGACATTCCGCAAGTTTCACCGCTCGAGCGGCTGCAGATCGAAGAGCTCGGGTGCGACTTCCAGCAGTTCGAGGCATTTTTTGGATTCAAGGAAGATCCGGACATTCAGGCTCTTCTTGAGGAGTGCGGTCGCCGCGGCTATACGTTCGACATGATGGACACTTCGTTTTTTGTCTCGCGCGAGACCTTGATCGCAACGGTCGCCCCGGGCATGGCGCTCTGGCGCGAGCGATTGTTTGTCTCGATGTCCAAGAACGCAACCAAGGCGAGCGAATTCTTCAATGTTCCCACCAACCGCGTCGTAGAGCTCGGTACGCAGGTGGAGCTGTAAAAAAAGCGCCCGGATTCGGGCGCTTCAATGTGAGGCTGGGGTATGTCGCGCAGACGCTATCGCGGCTGCGGCCTCAAACCTTATTGCAGCGCGTCCATTTGTCCGCGCATGGTCTTGATCGCCTTGCTCTCGATCTGACGGATGCGTTCCGCGGACACTCCGTACCGGTCGGCGAGCGTCTGCAGCGTCGCTGCGTCGTCGTCTTCCCGCAACCAACGCGCCTCGATGATGTCGCGGCTGCGATCGTCGAGCCGCGACAGCGCGCTTTTCAGTCCGTCGCTACGATTGCGCGACGTCTCCGCCCGCTCGAGAATCTGCGCCGGCTCGGCCTCGGTGTCGGTCAAGTAGGCAATCGGCGTCATGGTCTCGCCTTCGTCTCCCGCCGGCGGGTCCAGCGCTACTTCCTGGCCCGTCAACCGCGTCTCCATCTCCAGGACTTCTTCCGGCTTGACGTTCAACGCCTGCGCAATCCCGCGCGCCTCGGCGCGAGTGAGCGCATGGCTTCCCGTTTTCATGCTGCGCAGGTTGAAAAACAGCTTTCGCTGCGCCTTGGTGGTCGCGATCTTGACCAGCCGCCAGTTGCGAAGTATGTGTTCGTGGATCTCTGCCTTGATCCAGTGCAGGGCGAACGAAACCAGGCGCACGCCGCGCTCCGGGTCGAAGCGCCGCACCGCCTTCATCAGGCCGATGTTTCCTTCCTGGATCAAGTCCGCCTGCGGCAGTCCGTAGCCAAGGTAATTGCGGCTGATCGCCACCACCAAACGCAGATGGGACAACACCAGCTGGCGAGCGGCGTCCAAGTCGTCGTCGCGTTGCAGCCGACGTCCAAGCTCGACTTCCTGCGCTTGGGAAAGGAGCGGAAACCGGTTCACCGCCTGGATATAATGATCGAGGCTCCCCAGCGACGCCGGGGTCGGGAATGCCAAGGTGTTAGCAGACATTTCGAGGGTCTCCTTTGGAGCGCCTTGAATTTTAGCACTCGACGTATAGGAGTGCCAAAGAACCCGGAAGTTCCCGTGGCCGCCTGAGAGTTAGTGTGCGCTCGCATTCGCTCAGCCCCTGCACGCGCAAGGGCGACGTCCGGGAAACGGCTTCCGAGAGGCGAGGCCAGGGACGCGGACGGGGAGTGCAGCGGTCACCCGACGAGAGCGTCGACAAACTCGGCGGCGCGAAAAGCGCGGAGGTCATCGACGCCTTCCCCGATGCCGATCAGCTTGACCGGGACGGGATGGGTC
>JALZAO010000214.1 GCA_030948305.1 Pseudomonadota bacterium | reverse complement strand
GGGGGCGATGGTAGGCGCTGCATTTGCTGCCGGACGTATCGAGCAGCTGGAAGCCTGGGCGCTGTCGCTGGACTGGAGACGCGTCGTTGGACTCGCCGACGTCGGCTTGCGCGGCGGCCTGATCAAGGGTGACCGCCTGCTCAATCTGTATCAGGGGCAGTTTGTCCAGTGCCCGTTTTCCGAGCTGTCCGTGCCGTTCGCTGCGGTTGCCACCGATATCGCCACCGGACAGGAAGTTTGGCTCCGCGATGGCGACGTGTCTGACGCCGTTCGAGCTTCCTGCACCGTACCCGGTTTGTTCAGGCCAGTGTTGCGCGACGGCCGCTACCTGATCGATGGCAGCGTGGTGAACCCGATACCTGTTTCACTCTGCCGCGCCATGGGAGCGCAGGTCGTGATCGCCGTCGATCTCGGCACTCATAGGGCCAGAAGATTTCCGCTTGAGTCTCCGCAAGCATCGATAGCGAAACATCAAAGGCGCAGCTTTTTCAATATTCTCGGCTCGCCGCCGCCGCCGAAAGTGCTGCCGCTTCCCTCCATCACGGATACCTTGCTGGGCGCCATCGACATCATGCAGGAGCGCATCGCACAGGCTCGGCTGGTGGGCGAATCGCCCGAAGTGCTGCTCACGCCGCGTCTCGGACACTTCGGCCCGTTCGAGTATCATCGAGCCGCGTTGTCGATTGCCGCCGGCCGCGAGGTCGTGGCCGAGATGCTGCCCGCCATCCGAATTGCGCTCGCGGCCTGACGGCCATTGCGTCTGTATTTGTCCCCGCGGCATTGATCTTCGTTAGACGGGGTTGCAAATGACAAGACTGAACCTGGAGTTTGCCCTTCGAGTGATTGATGGCGCCCTTGGCAGGGCGGCCGAGCTCGCCTGCGCGCCGTTGACCGTGGTCGTTCTCGACGCGGGTGGCCACGACATCGCTCTGAAGCGCCAGGATGGCTCGGGGATTCTTCGCGTCGATATTGCCCGCGGGAAAGCGTGGGGCGCACTGGGTATGGGATTCTCGAGCCGCGAACTCGCGGAGCGGGCGCAGAAGGTGCCCGCTTTCATGGGCGCCTTGGCCTCGGTGAGCCGGGGCCGGTTGGTCCCTGCGGCAGGTGGGGTGCTGATTTACGACGAGGGACGAAACCTCGTGGGCGCGGTTGGAATCAGCGGCGACACATCCGACCGCGACGAAGATTGCGCGATCAGCGGCGTCAGGGCAGCGGGCTTGCAGCTTTAGTCTTGTGTGAAACCGAGCCCCTTGCTACGCCAACCGTAGCAATCTCACCGCGGTCTGCCCGACGATCAGGTCGCGCTCCGTCGCCGTAAGCGCATCGAGACGCTCGATGTCGCCCAGCGGATCCGTGAGCCCCATGTCGAAGCAGTAGTCGCTTCCCAGCACCACCCGGTCGGCGCCGACCAGGCGGATCAAGTTCGCGTTGATTTCGTCGTTGTGTCCGATCGTGTCGTAGGTGAATCGCCTCAGGTACGCGCTCGGCAACTGTTTCATGTGTTTCAGTTCGGCGCGCACCTTGGTTCCGTGGTCGAGGCGGCCGATGAGCCACGGGAACGCCCCGCCCGCGTGCGGCAGGTTGATCTCCAGCTTCGGAAACGCGTCCAGCACACCGCCAAAGATCAGCGACGCCGCCGCGACACCGGTATCGTAGGGATTGCCGAGCAGGTTCTTGAGGTGAAAGCGCGTCGTCCGCTCGCGGCCGATGGTATCGATCGGGTGCAGAAAAATCGTCCAGCCCAGCTCTTCCGCCTTTGCATAGACGTCCCAAAACCGCCGATCGTCCAGGTCGGTGTTGTTCACATGGGTAGCGAGATACATTCCGCGCATTCCCGGCAGCTTGGCGGCGCGTTCGAGTTCCTTGAGTGCAAGCTCGGGTGCCTGCATGGGTAACATCGCGAGACCCACGAGCCGGTCCGGATGCCCGGCGTGCGCCGCGGCCGCGGCGTCGTTGTAAGCTTGCGCGAGCGCCAGTCCGAATCCGGGCGAAGCCCAGTACACCATCGGCGCGGTAAGCGACAAGGCATGGACGTCCACTCGCTGCCGGTCCATGCCGTCGAGGCGAAGTCCGAGATCGACGAACTCCTCGTCGAACGCGTTGACGATGCGCTCGGTTCGGATGGTATAGCCGCCAGCCGTGCGCTCGAGCTTCGCTCCTTCGGCAGGACCGTCCCGCTCGAAGAGCTTCAGCCAGTCCGCGGGGTACCAATGGGCGTGGATATCGACGACGCGTCGCGCAACTCCCGGCGCGTGATCGTGTCGATCAGCGGTACCCTCACTCATCGGCGTATTCTCCGTTGCGCTTGCTTGCGTTTCATCCGACGAAGATCGGAACGCTGCGCCAGCCGATGGTACCGGTCCCGCGCGCCGCGCACAAACCAGGCAAAGCGGTACGCTGTACGCGTGGCGCCGCACACCGATACCGGATTCGTATGGCTCGAATGACCAGGCGGCATTGGTGCGACGCTCGAACCGGGGGTTATGATGATCGGAAGCGGCGCCAGCGGCAGCGCAAGCCAGCACGGCATCGGCGCCGAACCGCCACGGCTCGCCAAGGAGAAGGCATTCATGGATCGATTCGCAGCCAGTCGCAGACTTCGGGCGTTTGATCCGTCGGGCACGGTGCGGCGCCTCGCGCTCGCCGTCGTCGCGGTGTTGTTGCCGCTGCCGGCAGCGGCGCAATCCGCCGACACCTATCCGTCGCGACCGGTCAAGCTGCTCATTCCTTATGCGCCGGGCGGTGCCACCGACATCATCGCGCGCCACATCTCGCCCAAGCTGCAGGAAGCGCTCGGGCAACCCTTCGTCGTCGACAACCGTCCCGGCGCTTCCGGCAACATCGCCCTCGAGGCCGCCGCGAAGGCCGCGCCCGACGGCTACACACTGGAGGTCGGCAATGTATCGACCAACGCGATCAACGAAAGCACGTTCGCCGACGTGATGCAGATCAGGCCGTCGCGTGATCTCGTGGGCATTTCGAAGCTGGTCGAGATTCCGCATGTCGTCGTCGCGGCTACGTCGTTTCCTCCGAATTCGGTCGCGGAAATGATCGAGTGGGCGAAGCGCAATCCAGGCAAGCTCAACTACGCGTCTGCCGGGCTCGGCACGTATCCGCAGCTCGACATGCTGCGCCTGCTGAAAGCTGCCGGCATCGAGGCGACGCACATCCCGTACAAGGGCGGCGCCGGCCAGATGCTGCCGGCACTGCTGTCCGGCGAAGTCCAGGTCTCGTTCATCAATCTCGCTTCGACCATCGAGCAAATCAGGGCCGGGCGGCTGAAGGCGATCGCGACCACGATGCCGACGCGACTGGCGGAATTGCCCAACGTTCCCACGATGGCGGAGCAGGGCTTCCCCGGCATAGGCACCAATGCCTGGCAAGGCCTCTTCGCGCCCGCGGCAACGCCGAAACCGATTCTCGACAAGCTGCATGCTGCCGTCGTGGCGATATTGTCTCGTCCGGAAATGAAGGAGATGCTTGCGCAGCAGCTGATGACCGTCGCGGTTTCCAAGTCACCGCAGGAATTCACCGAGCAGGTTCGCACCGAGACGCAGGCGTGGTCGGAAGTCGTCCGCGAAAACAAAGTCAAGATCGATTGAGGGACGGCGGAGTCGCCGTTGGCCAAACAACGCTATCGCGGATCGCAGCCGCGCTACGATCTCATCGTCGAAAGGGATCTCGAGATTCCGATGCGCGACGGCGCACGGCTTAAAGCCGACGTCTTCCGTCCCAAAGCAGGAGGGCGTTTTCCGGTCATCATCAACCTCGGCGCGTATCAGAAGGACAAGCTGTGGGTGCCTCCCGCCGATCTCGAGGAAGCGCCGAATCCGTACATGAATTGGGAGACGGTGAATCCGCTGTGGTGGGTGCCGCGCGGATACGCCGCCTTGCGCGTAGACGGCCGGGGCAGCGGCAAGTCAC
>JALZAO010000213.1 GCA_030948305.1 Pseudomonadota bacterium | reverse complement strand
TCCGTCGAGCTCGGAGAGGTATTCGAGCAGGGTGGCCAGATCGGCCTTTTCGCTGCTTTCGCCCGGCACGCTCATCGCTCCGCGATAGGCATTGACGTTCTGGCCGAGCAGCGTGATTTCCCTGACACCCTGATCGGCGAGGTCGGCGACTTCGGTGAGCACGCCGTCGAACGGTCTCGAGACCTCTTCGCCCCGGGTGTAGGGGACCACGCAGAACGTGCAGTACTTGCTGCAGCCTTCCATGATCGAAACGAACGCTGACGGCCCCTCGACCCGCGGCGGAGGCAGATGATCGAACTTTTCGATTTCAGGAAAGCTGATGTCTACCTGCGGCCGGCCGGTGGCTTGGCGGCGCGCGATCAAATCCGGAAGGCGGTGCAGCGTCTGAGGACCGAAGACGATGTCGACGTAAGGCGCGCGTTTCACGATCGCCGCGCCTTCCTGGCTTGCAACACAGCCGCCAACGCCGATCACCAGCGCGGGATTCAAGGCCTTGAGGTGGCGTACGCGCCCAAGATCGTGAAAAACGCGCTCCTGGGCCTTTTCGCGGACCGAGCAGGTATTGAAGAGAATCACGTCGGCGTCTTCGGGCCGATCGGTGACTTCCAATCCGGAAGCGGCGTGCAGCACATCGGCCATCTTCGCCGAGTCATACTCGTTCATCTGGCAGCCAAACGTGCGGATATACAGCTTGCGGCTCACGGCAGGACGATGGCTGTCGGTCAGGGAACGAAAGGGCGGAAATTATAGCAGGTCAGCGCGCTGGAGCGCCCCCGCAGTCAGTGTGGCTATAATCAGGGTCGCAGGTGTCCGGCGCGCTTCCTTCGCGCGCCGGGTGAAACGGGAAGCCGGTGCGCCCGGGGATCGATCCCCAGCCATCCCGGCACTGCCCCCGCAACGGTAAGTCAGTGCGGGTCGCTCCACACGCCACTGTTCGCGCTCCAGCGAATGGGAAGGCAAGCGGCCCGGGCCACGGATGTGCACATAAGGCCCTGAACTGACGAGTCCGGAGACCGGCCTGCGAACGGAAATGCGTCGCCTGCATTTCTGAATCTTGGCGCATCGCGGGAGGCGGTGTCCGGACGGAAGCTGTCCGCCTCTTTCCGCCCGAACGCACTTCTTTCCGCGTTGTTTTCGATCCACCTGCCGTGCGGGGAAGCGCGGCGCATGCGGAGCATCTCGATGATCCACTTTTCCGTGTCCTACCGTGGCGCGCTGCCCTGCGCGGCCGTCGCTTTTCTTTGTACTGTTCATTCCGGACTTCCCGTAGCACAAACGAGCATCCCGCCGGTGATCGTCACTGCGCTGCGCGCGGAGCAACCACTCACCGATTTGCTGGCCGACGTCACCGTCATCGGTCCTGAGGAAATCGCGCGCGCAGGACTGGGCGGACTCACCGCCTTGCTTCAGCGCCAGCCCGGTGTCGAGATCGTCAGCAATGGCGGGCCGGGATCGACCAGTGGCGTGTTTCTGCGCGGCGCGAACACCGCCCAGACGCTGGTGCTCGTCGACGGTCTGCGCATCGGGTCGTCGACCACCGGCGCGGCGGCCCTCGAGGCGATCCCGCTGGAGCAGATCGAGCGCATCGAGATATTGCGAGGGCCGGCTTCTAGCCTTTACGGCGCGGATGCAATCGGCGGCGTTATCCAGGTATTCATACGCAAGGGGGCAGTCGCGTTCGCGGCGAACGCCGGCGCGGGTTATGGCAGTTATGCCACAAGCAGCGTCTTCGGCGGCGTTTCGGGCAGTGGCGCGGACGGGGCATGGCGCTATGCTTTGCAGGCGGGCCATCGGCAAAGCGACGGCTTCAACGCCATCTTCAACGCGCGAAATTTCAGCTACAACCCCGACCGGGACGGTTATCGCAACGAGAATGTCAGCGGGAGCCTCGCTTTTCGCTTTGCGCCCGAACAGGAAATTTCGGCGCAGGTGTTCAGGAGCCGCCTCAATGCCCAGTTCGACGCCGGACCGGGTTTCGATGACCGGACGATCACCACCGTCGAAAGCTATTCGATCGCGAGCCGCAACCGGTTGGCTGCGTTCTGGACGAGCGTGTTCACCGCGGCACAAAGCAGCGACGACAGCGACTCCGAGACAGGATTCGGGCGGTCGCGCTTTCGCACTCGCCAGCGCATGTATTCGTGGCAAAACGAGCTCACGCCGGGATACGGCCGCCTGACCGCGCTGGCCGAGCGGCGCGAGGAGCGCATCGACAGTGAGACGGGTTTTGCCGTGACTTCGCGCGATACCAACTCGCTGACCGGCATCTACCAGATCGGCGAAGGGCCGCACCTGGCGCAGGCAAGTCTGCGGCGCGACGACAGCTCGCAATTCGGGGCGCGGACAACGGGCACGATCGCCTACGGTTACACCGTTGCCGCCGGCTTGCGCGCGACGGCAAGCTTCGGCAGCGCATTCAAGGCGCCGACATTCAACGATCTTTACTTTCCGGGATTTGCGAACCCCGAGCTAAAACCCGAGACGGCGCGCAACGGCGAGCTTGCACTGCGCTATTCGAACAAGGCGCTGAGCGCGGGCGTGGTCGCTTATCGCAACCGGGTGCGCGACCTTATCGTCTTTCTATGCGACGCCGATTTCAACTGTGCGCCGCAAAACATCGCCAATGCGACGCTCGAAGGCGTCACCGCCGAGCTTGGCGGTCAACTCGGCGAATGGAGCGCCAAGGCCAGCGTCGATCTGCAGCGGCCCAACGATGACGCCAGTGGATTGCTGCTGCCTCGGCGGGCGCGGCGTCACGCCGCTTTTTCGCTGCTGCGCGATGCCGGCGCGCTGCGCGTCGGCGCCGAGCTCGTCGCGTCCTCGGCGCGCTTCGACGACGCCGCGAACACGCGCCGCATGGGCGGCTACGCGCTCTTTAATCTGAGCGCCGAATACCGCATTGGAAGCCGATCGGCGCTGTTGGCGCGGCTCGACAATGTGCTCCACAAGCGCTACGAGCTCGCGGCGGATTTCAACACGCCGCGCATCAACGCCTTTGTGGGCGTACGCTGGCTTTATCCATGAACGACGCTGCCGGCAACGCCATCCGCGCTCGCCCGGGCGCCGCGGCGGCGATGGCGTTGGCGCTGCTGCTGGCATTCGGATCGGGCGGTGCGGCGAGCGTCACGGTGATCGACTCGGCCGGCGACAGAGTCGAGCTCGCTCAACCGGCAAGGCGCATCGTGAGCCTCGCGCCGCATGCCACCGAGCTCCTTTTTGCCGCCGGTGCCGGAAGCCAGGTGATCGGAGTGATAACGCCGGCGGATTGGCCTGCCGAGGCGGCCGTCCTGCCGCGGGTCGGCGACTCGCGGGCGATCGATCTTGAGCGCATTGTCGATTTGCGGCCCGATCTCGTCGTCGCATGGCCGTACGTCGCGCCGGCGCAGCTCGAGCATCTGCGCGATCTGGGTTTCGCGGTCTACTTGAGCGACCCGCACACGCCGGAGGGGATCGCCGACGATCTTGAGCGGCTGGGAACGCTCGCTGGAACGCGCGAAAGCGCGCTCCGCGCGGCGGCGGCTTATCGCGCGCGCCTCGCCGCGGTGCGAGCGCGCGAGCGCGGCATGCCGAGGGTCCGCGTGTTCTACGAGATCTGGCATCTGCCTTTGTATACCGTCGGCGGCAAGCACCTGATCACCGCCGCGATCGATCTTTGCGGAGGAGAAAACGTGTTCGCGGCGATCAACTTGCCGGCGCCCTCGGTCAGCGTCGAAGCGGTGCTCGCCGCCGCCCCCGAGGCAATCGTTGCAGGGACCGATGGTGCGCTGCGGCCGACGTGGCTCGATACGTGGGCGCCATGGCGCAGCGTTCCGGCGGTCGCGCGAGGAAACCTGCTCGTCGTCGACGCGAATCTCCTTCATCGCGCCGGCCCCCGTTTTATCGACGGTATCGAGCAGCTTTGCCTGGCGCTCGATCGCGCCCGGACCAA
>JALZAO010000212.1 GCA_030948305.1 Pseudomonadota bacterium | reverse complement strand
CTACACCTTCCGGATGTACGATCAGACCTTGCCGTACTACCTTGGCCGCACCGTGACGCAGGTGGAGCATTACGACGAACTGGCGATGGGCATTGCCAGCGAGCCCGACAAGGCGATCGCGACCGAGGCTGAATGGCTGCGCCGTTGGAACGCAGCCGGGCAGGCGTACGCGATCATGCAGCCGGACGAGTACCAGCGCCTTCGAGACGCAGGCGTCCCCATGCGCGAGCTCGGCCGCGACGTGCGTCGCGTTATCGTCAGCCGGCAGTAGCATGACCTGGCCAGGATTTTCATTCCTGATCGTCGGCGTGCTCCTGAATGCGGCGGCGCAGTTGCTGCTCAAGGCCGGCACCAATTCGCTGGGCGTAATTACGCTCACCCGCGACAACTGGGTAGGCGAGTTCGGCCGGATGGCGGTCGAGCCGCATTTCATCGCCGGCGCCGCTTGTTACGCGGTGAGCCTGGTAGTGTGGATTCTTGGCCTGTCGCGGGTGCCGGTATCGATCGCCTACCCGCTGCTGTCGGTGGGCTACGTCATCAACGCCATCGCCGCGTATTACCTGCTCGGCGAAGCGCTCACCGCCGCACGCTGGACCGGCATCGGCTTCATCATCGTTGGCGTGTGGCTCGTGGCGCGCAGTTAGCGGCTGAGCTGTCAAATGAGTTGCCAAATGAGATATCGAACGAGTCTCGAATGAGCTATCTCAAATTCGCCAGCCCCGTGCTCGACGAGCTAACCATCGCCGGCGTCGCGGAGGTGTTGCGTTCCGGCCAGATCACCAGCGGACCGTGGATGCAGCGCTTCGAGCACGACTTGTCGGCGTTCTGCGGCGGCAGGCCGACGCGGCTGCTGACCTCGGCAACCGCGGCGATCGAAGTCGCGTTGCAGCTCTGCGACATCGGGCCGGGCGACGAAGTGATTACCGGGGCCCAGAGCTTTTTCTCCGTCCTCAACATGATCGTCAAGGTGGGTGCCAGGCCGGTGTTCGTGGATTGCGATCTTGTCACGCGCAACATCGACCTCTCGCAGGTCGAAGCCGCGATCACACCGGCCACACGTGCGATCATTCCGACCCATTATCCAGGCGCGCTGGTCGACATGGACGCGCTGCTCGCGCTGGCGCGGCGACATGAGCTGCGGGTGATCGAAGACGCCGCGCTCGTGATCGGTTCGCAGTGGCACAAAAGAAACATCGGCGCGTTCGGCGACCTGGTCACCTTCAGCTTCCATCCGAACAAGAATGTCACCTCGATCGAAGGTGGCGCGCTGGTGGTCAACGATGCGTCGGAGGCAAAGCGGGTCGAAGTGCTGCGCTTTCACGGCATCGAGTACCAGAAGGATCGAACACGCGACGTCGCCTTTCCCGGCGGCAAGTTCAACATGCCAGACGTCAACGCACGCATCGGCTTGGAGCAGCTCGGGCACCTGCCGGAATTTCTCACCCGACGACGCGCGCTTGCCGACCGCTACTTTGCGCGCCTTGCGACCGATCCGCCCTGTGTCCTGCCGCCGAAACCGGCGACGCCGGACGATGAAGGCTATTCGTGGAACATGTTTTGCGTGCTGCTGCCGCTCGATCGCCTGTCGATCGACCGCAAACAGTTCCGCGATACGCTCGAAGGACGCGGCATCGGCACTGGAGTGTCGTACGAAGCGCTTCACCTGTGCACGCTGGGAAGAAAATACGGTGGCCACGAAGGGCAGTTTCCGAACAGCGAACGCATCTCGCGCGAGACTGTGTCGCTGCCTTTGCACGCCGCAATGACGGACGCCGACGTGGACCGCGTCTGCGCCGCCGCGGCGGAAGTCATCGCCGCCGCAAAAAGGATTGCGAGCTGATATGGCAACGCCGATGAGCGTTTCCGCGCCAGAGCTGTCGGTCGTCATTCCCGTCTACAACGAGGAGCCCGGCTTGCAGGCGCTATTCGATCGTCTGTACCCGGCGCTGGACAAGCTGGGCATCTCCTATGAGGTGCTGTTCGTCAACGACGGGAGCCGGGACCGCTCGCCGGCGATGCTCAAGGACCAGTTCCTCAAGCACCCGGAAGTTACCCGGGTCATCCTGTTCAACGCCAACTACGGCCAGCATATGGCCATCGTCGCCGGTTTCGAACACTGCCGCGGCGCGCGCATCGTCACCCTCGACGCCGACTTGCAGAACCCTCCAGAGGAAATTGGCAAGCTCTTGAGCGCCATGGATGCCGGCCACGACTACGTCGGCGGCGTACGCCGCACGCGCGAGGATTCGTGGTGGCGATACGTCGCCTCCAAAGCGATGAACCGCGTTCGCCAGCGCATTACCCACATCAAGATGACCGATCAGGGCTGCATGCTGCGCGCCTACAGCCGTGACATCGTGCGCGCGGTCGCCGCGTCGCGCGAGGTCAGCACCTACATTCCGGCTCTCGCCTACACCTATGCGCACAATCCGACCGAGGTCGAGGTCGAGCACGCGGAGCGCGTGGCCGGCGAGTCGAAATATTCGCTTTACAAGCTCATGCGGCTGAATTTCGATCTCATCACCGGATTTTCGCTGGTGCCGCTGCAGATGTTTTCGATGTTCGGCATGCTGGTGTCGGCCGCAGCGGTGGTGGCGTACCTGATCGTCATTGTCGAACGACTCATCCTTTCCGGCTGGCGCGAAGGGCTCGCGACGCTGTGGGACCGCGATATCCTGGCCTTTTTTCTCATCGGCGTGTTGCTGTTCGGTCTGGGCCTGGTCGGCGAGTATGTCGGCCGCATCTACCAGCAGGTACGTGAACGCCCGCGTTTCACCATTCAGGCATTGCTTGAGCAGAAGCGCCACGATCCACCCGGCCCGCAATGACCCGGGCCGTCGTTTTCGGCTACCACAACGTCGGCGTGCGCTGCCTGCGCACGCTCATTGCCGCGGGCATCGAGGTGCCGCTGGTGCTTACGCACGAGGACAACGCGGCCGAGACGATCTGGTTCGACAGCGTCGCGCGCACCGCCGCCGAATACGATATTCCAACGATTTCGCCTTTCGATCCGAATGCAGCCGACGTCGTGGCGCGGGTTGCCGTGTGCAAACCAGACTTTCTGTTCTCGTTTTACTTCCGCTCGATGCTCAAGGGGGCGTTGCTCGCCTTGCCTCCCAAAGGCGCGCTGAACATGCACGGTTCGCTGCTTCCGAAGTATCGCGGGCGGGCGCCCGTGAACTGGGCCATCATTCACGGTGAAACCGAAACCGGCGCCACCCTGCACTACATGATCGATAAAGCCGACAGCGGCGACATCGTTGCGCAACAGGCCGTTCCGATCCTTCCTGACGACACCGGCAAAGAGGTGTTCGACAAGGTCACCGTCGCCGCGGAGCTGGCACTAAGCGGTGCCCTGCCCGCGCTGATGGCCGGCAGCGCGCCGCGGATCAAGCAGGATGCCAGCACCAGCACGTACTACGGCGGACGCAAGCCCGAGGACGGCACGATCGACTGGTCGAAGAGCGCAAATGCCATCCACAACCTGGTGCGCGCGGTCGCGCCACCCTATCCAGGCGCCTCGACCATGCTTGCCGGCAGACAGGCGCGCGTCTTGCGAACGCGGGTGCTTGACGGCAACGCTGTGCCCCTGCACGGCCCATCGATGACGGTGGCAAACGGTCGTCTCGTCGCGCGCTGCGGCGGCGGGGGCGCCCTTGCGATCCTTGAGCTGGAGGTCGACGGCGCGGAGGTGTCAGCAAGGGACTTCGACGCCACCCACGGCGCCGAGTACGGAGCAATCGGCGTACCGCTCGGCGGCTGATCGATCAGTTTGGTCCGGTCGACGCAGGCCGGGTAAAATGCGCGGCGGCTCGGTGCCTTCGGGCAGCGTCTTGCGGCTTGCGGCGAAGTCTCTTCCCATGCGAAAAATCCTCATCCTCGGCGTCAACGGCTTCATCGGCCACCATCTTTCGAAGCGCATCATCGCC
>JALZAO010000211.1 GCA_030948305.1 Pseudomonadota bacterium | reverse complement strand
TTGCCGGTGGAGTCGAGCGCGATCACGTCCCCTTTGGCGGTACCTACGACGACCGCCCCGGGCTGCGCCCCCACGCCCGCTGACAAGGGCCTATCGGCCTTGATCCGCCAGATCTGCCGGCCGCTCGCCGGATCGACGCTGACGATGGTTCCGTCAGGACTGGCGGCGTAAATGGCGTCGGGACGCACCGCCGGGGCGAAGCTCTCGCCGCCCTTGGCACCCAGCGGGACCTGCCAGTCAACCCGCGCCGTTATTTTGGCGTCGTAGGTCGGCAGCGGTCCGGGCTTGTGCGCAGTGCGGCCGATGCCCAGCCACGACAGCGACGGTACCGGGATCGAAGGAAACGACGTCATCCACGAAGGCAGCGACGAAGGCATCGATTGGCAGCCGCCCAGCATCAGCGCAGCCAACGCGATCAGCGAGGCGCATCGGCGCCTGACTGTGCCGGTCATAGCGCGCCTCCCAGCGCGTCGAACTTAACTTGCACAAAAGCACGATAGGGCGATTTCGGGTCGATCTTGGCCAGCGCGGTCTCGTACGCTGATTTGGCCTCGGCGCTCTTTCCCGCCGCCGCCAGGATGTCGCCCTTGAGATCGGCGAAGAGGCCGGCGAACGCGTCGTCGGTCTTGCCGTCGAGCGTCTTCAGAGCGTCGTCGTATTGTTTTTCATCGAGCATAGCCTGAGCGAGGCGAAAGCGCGCGATCGCCTTCAGCTCATCCCCGGATGCGTGATCGACGACCCACTGCAACTGGGCGCGAGCCCCCGCCTTGTCGCCACTGTCGTAGAGCATCTTGGCGTAGAGCAACGCGGCACGCGGTGCATACGCGGTGCGGGCGAAGCGGTCGACGATCTGTGACGCGGGCTCTTTTGCCTTGGAGACGTCGTTGGCTTTCGACGCCTGGCTCACCGCCTGGTAGAGCACGCTTGCCTGCTCGGCCTGCGTTCGCTGATACCAGCGCCAGCCTTGCACGCCGATGACCACCAGTGCCACCACGAGGACGGCGGCGCTGACGTATTTGGAGTTCTGCTCCCACCACGCCTTCAGGTCGTCGAGTTTTTCCTGTTCTTCGAGATCGTAGACTGCCATCTTGGGTCCTAGGTTGGGGTGTCGCGGAGCGTCTCACGAAGCCCCCGCGAGAAGCGGGGCGGATGCGAGGCAACGCTCATTACAAGTGCTTCGCACTGTTCCGAGCGGGAGCGATTCGCATCGCCAGCTCTCCGGGAGGCAACGCAACCTGCTCGCCCGGATCGCGCAAGGGCTTGACCGCGACCACGTTGGCGGCCACTTCGTCGTCGCCGACGATAAGCGCGAACCGCGCGCCGCTCGCGTCCGCGCGGCGCATTTGCGATCCGATATTCCCGCCTCCGGCGTGAACGACGATCGCCAGCCCCGCGTCGCGCAGACTTTCGGCCACCGACACCGCGAGACGCGTCGCGCGGTCGCCAACGTGTACCACGTACGCGTCCGGTGCATCGCTCGCGGTGCGCCCGGCGTCCTGCATGAGCATCAGCACGCGTTCAGTGCCGATGCCGAACCCGCATCCGGGCGTTGGCTTGCCGCCGAGTTGCGCGACCAGGCCGTCGTAGCGGCCGCCCGAGCAGACACCGCTTTGTGAGCCGAGCCGCGTGGTTACCCACTCGTACACGGTCGCATTGTAGTAGTCGAGCCCGCGAACGAGTCGCGGGTTGACACGGAAGTCGATGCCGGCGTCGCGCACGCCGGCCTGTACCTTCTCGAACAGTGCGCGAGACTCTTCGCCGAGCGAGTCCATAAGGTTCGGCGCATCCTCGATCAGCGCCTGCATCGCCGGGTTCTTGGAATCCAGGATGCGCAGCGGATTGGTGTGCAGCCGCCGCCTCGAGTCCTCATCGAGCGACTCCACGTGGCGCTCGAAATGAGCGATGAGCTGCGGACGAAAGGCGCGCCGCTCCTCGCTCGAGCCGATGGTATTGAGCTCGAGGGTGATGCCGGAGAGGCCCAGACGCCGCCAAATCCGGCCGACCATTGTCAATTGCTCGAGATCGATATCGGGGCCGGCGAACCCGAGCGCCTCGACGCCGAAGGTATGGTATTGGCGGTAGCGACCCTTTTGCGGACGCTCGTGCCGGAACAGCGGCCCGCTGTACCAGAGACGTTTCGGGCCGTCATAGAGGATGTTGTGCTCCAGCGCGGCGCGAACGGTCGGCGCGGTTCCCTCCGGGCGCAACGACAACCGCTCGTCGTGGTCGGTGAACGAATACATCTCCTTTTCGACGATGTCGGTTACTTCGCCGACGCCGCGCACGAACAGTTCGGTTTTCTCGACGATGGGCGTGCGGATGTTGCGATATCCGTACTGCTCGAACACCTCGCGCGCGATGTCCTCGAAGACGTGCCACAGCGTCGCTTCGTCAGGAAGGACGTCGTTCATGCCGCGGACGGCCTGGATCGTCCCCGCCATCGTCTATTGAAGCGTGAGGCGCGCGACGTTTTGCCGGATATACGGCGAGAGGTCGACCGATTCTCCGCGGAAAACCAGCGTCACGACGTGCGCGTTGCCGAGGATGATGTCGAATGGGGGCATGCCTTTGACCGGTTCGACCGATCCCGGCATTGCCAGCCGCGAGACGATAATCTGCCCGCTGCGATCGCGGATCTCGGTCCACGACGGACCCTTATACGTGAGCAACAGCGTCGCATCGCCAGGCGCCGCACTCGCCGGGACTGCGGCGCCGCTGACGGAAGTGGCGACCGTATCGCGCATCGACGCGGCGGGCGGCGTGGCTTGCGGTTCCGTTCCTTGAGGCGCAGTCGCTTGCGGGGGCGCGGTTTGCGGAAAACTGGCAAGCGGATTGGGGAGTGCGACTACCGACGCCGCCGTCGACGCGCGACGGTCTGTCGCGTCGGAGACCGCTCGCGCGGGTTCGGTGGTATTCGAGAGCCCACCGCGATACCACTCGTACGCCGCCGCGGCAACGATGCAGCCGATCAGAATCAGCGGGATCAGCCAGCGGCCGAGCCCGGGCCTCGATGCACTCGCGCTGGGCAGCTCGGCGATCATCGTCCCAGTAGAATGCAGGGTCGGCGACTCGAGCGCGGGCGCCTGTGCAACATCGGGAAGATGAGCCAGCAAGTCCTGCGCGTCGAGATGCAGCAGGCGCGCGTAATTGCGTACGAAGCCGCGGCTGAACGTCCGCCCCGGCAACTCGCCGAAGCTCTCCTCCTCCAGCGCTTTGACCTGCCGCGGCGCGAGTTTCAGTTGCTGTGCTACCTGGTCGAGTGAAAGCCCGGCTGCCTCGCGTGCCGCCCTCAGGCGTGCGCCGGGGCCGGCCGACGCGACGACGGGCGCGAGACCATCGACGTCGTTTGGCATTTGCTCTTGCGTCACCGTCACTCGCAGGCCTCGGTGGTAAGGGCTTTGGTTTCGGCGGAATCCGGAAAGCGATTGCGCAGCTGCGATGTGTACGATAGCTCCGCTTGCCTGTCGCCCAGCTTGCGCTCGATACAAACACCCAGATAGATCGCCTCGGGTGGCGGCGTGGTGGACTGCATCACCGCTCTCATCCACCTGCGCGCCTCCTCGTATCGCGCCTCTTTGTAAGCTATCAAGGCGACGCCATAGCTCGCCAGCGCGTTGCCGGGCTGCGCGCCGAGCGCGCGGCGGAAGTAGGATTCGGCAACCCGGATCTCGCCGATCGTCTGCGCGCAACGCCCGGCATTGATGAGCGCGATTTCCGGCGTTCTGTACAGAGAATTGCGCACCGCGATCTCGAACTGCTCCAATGCCTCGCGCTCGCGCTTGTGCTCGCACAAATACCAGCCCCAGTTGTGGTGAATGTCGGAATCGTTGGGCGCGAGCGCGAGCGCGCGCTCGAAGTTCTGCACCGCCTTTTGGTCGTCGCCGAGCACCGCATACACCAGGCCGTAGACGTTGTAGGCCGGCGCATAGCCGGGGTCGGTCTTCACGGCGAGATT
>JALZAO010000210.1 GCA_030948305.1 Pseudomonadota bacterium | reverse complement strand
CCGCCAAGGCGATCGGCCTCACTTTACCGCAGTCGCTGCTGCTGCGCGCAGATGAGGTGATCCAGTAACGCAGTACGCATCGTTTGATGCCGTAAATGTGCATTCGTTGAAGGGCTGCTTTCGCATCGCGCGAACGGCTGGAAAGGGGTCGATAACGGTCAACGCCACGGTCCGGAATCGGCCAATCGTCAGCGACGTCCGGTCTATGTGATGCAACGGGATCGCGTTGGGGCCGGAGCGTGGACGTCGAAGGATGAAGCTGGCTCGCGCGCCGGCTTAGAAATATCGAGCAACCATTCGGTTGCTTTTTGTCGAGAATGGCTCCATAATGCAACACGCAACCATTAGGTTGCGCAAAGGAGCCCTTTCATGAGCCATTACCAAACGAGCCTCGTCCTCGAGGCGAATCCCGCCGCGGTCTATGCCGCGCTCACTACGCCAGAAGGCCTGCGGGGCTGGTGGACCCACGATTGCGACGTTGCGACCGAAGTGGGTAGCACGATCCATTTCCGCTTCGGAGGTACCCACAAGGACATGCGCATCGAGCGGCTGGAGCCGGGACAAGAAGTGGGCTGGTTTTGCACGGGTGCGCACATCGCGGCCGCGGACCTCAAGCACAAGGAGGAATGGGTGGGTACGCAACTGGTCTTCCGCCTGAGGCCCGACATGGAAGGTGGCACGCGCCTGGACTTCGAGCACCGTGGCCTCGTGCCCGCCTTGGAGTGCTACCGTCTGTGCAGCAACGGCTGGCGGCATTACTTGGGCAGCCTGCGACAATTCGTCGACACCGGCCGCGGCATGCCCTACGAACTTGCGGCGGCAGCGGCGACGTGCAACCACAACGAGGAGCGAACCTAAAATGACCACCGTCTCGGACACCGACCGCATCGAACGCAGCGTCGTCATCAATGCGCAGCGCGAGCGCGTGTGGCGCGCGCTTTCTAACGCCGAGCAATTCGGCACATGGTTCGGTGCAAACCTGAAAGGCCAGACATTCGCGCCCGGCCAGCGCGCACGCGGGCCTATCACCATTCCTGGTTACGAGCACATCCACTTCGACGTGGTCATCGAGCGCATCGAACCGCAGGACCTGCTCTCGTACCGCTGGCATCCGTATGCGGTCGACCCGGCCGTGGACTACACGAAGGAGCAGCCGACGCTCGTGACATTCACGCTGAAAGACATGCCCGGCAAGAGCACGTTGCTGACGGTGGTGGAATCCGGCTTCGACAACGTGCCCCCGCACCGCCGGCTGAAGGCGTTCCGCATGAACAGCCGAGGGTGGGAAGGGCAGATGAACAACATCGCGCGTCATGTCAGCGCGTAGCGGCAAAGCGAAGGGCGCGGGGAATCGCGATGCCGGCCTGCGCGCGGTCGTCCGATCTAGCGAAGCTCTTGCGAACATCTTCGCGGCACTGGGCGACCCTACGCGCCTGAAGCTCGTGGCCGTGCTTTGCGCAGGCGGCGCGTTCTCGATCGCGCAGCTGACGGCGAACACCGAAATCAGCCGGCAGGGTGTGACCAAACACCTTCAGGTGCTGGCGGATGCGGGTGTGGTGCGCGATGTAAAATTGGGACGGGAAAGGCTCTGGCAGCTGGAGCCGGGGCAGCTCGAGGAAGCGAAGCGGACGCTGGAAGTGATTGGGAGGGAGTGGGAGGTGGCGTTGGGAAAGCTCAAGGCATTTGTAGAGCCACGGTAATCGTTCCCGCTAGGCTGGGGCCTGCTCGCGAAAAAATAATCAAGCGAAGGAGCACGATGAAACCGAAACTGGCCGTCCGCTGGCTCGCGACGCTGACGGGTGCGGCGGCGCTGCTGATCGCCGGCGCCGTGCTCGCTGCGGACGTCCACGTGATGATATCGGCCGGTTTTTACCAGGCCTATTCGGAACTGGCCCCGGCCTTCGAGCGAGTCACGGGCCACCGGCTCGTCACGACGCGCGGCCCCTCGTTGGGCGATTCTCCGGAAGCGATTCCCACCCGCATCAAGCGAGGCGAGCCCACCGATGTAGTCATCATGGTCGGTGCATCGATCGATGATCTCAGTCGTCAGGGACTGGTCAGCGCCAGCAGCAAGGTCAACCTGGCCCGCTCGCAGATAGGTATGGTCGTGCGCGCCGGGGCGGCGAAGCCGGACATTGGAAGCGTCGACGCGTTCCGCCGTGCGCTCCTCGAAGCCAAGTCGATCGCTTACTCCGACAGCGGTAGCGGCATTTATCTATCGACCACGCTCTTTGCGAAGCTCGGCGTCGCGGACCAGGTGATGGGCAAGAGCCGCAAGATCAGGGGGCCGCCTTCGGGCGAGCCGGTGGCCGCGGTCATCGCGCGCGGCGAGGCCGAGATCGGCTTCCAGCAGGTCAGCGAACTGATTCACGTCCCGGGCGTCACGTTCGTCGGCACCATCCCGGCCGAACTGCAGGAGGAAACTTTCTTCGCGGCAGCGATTGCCGCCGCAGTCAGACAGCCGGAGGCAGCCGGAGCGCTGATCCGCTTCCTGTCATCGCCCGACGCCGCATCGGCGATTTCGGCGGCCGGGCTCGCACCCGTCGCCGGACGGTAGCTAGAGGGAAATGCTGCAGCCAAGCTTCCAGTTGATCGGCAGAATATTGGCTCAGGATCGAATGCGGTCGTCGAATGAAACGCGATCGGCGTAATGCACAATGACGCGTGGAATACCTGCGGTCGTATCTCTCCCACGCCGGCTTCATGCCGAGCGCAGCGTTGGTGCTGATTTTCTTTGCGCTCCTGCGGGCCGTGCGCAGCTCCATGTGGCGCATCGCCTTGCTCTCGTTACCCGGCACCATCGCCCACGAGCTCGCGCATTTTGTCGTCGGCTCGCTCTTGCTGGCAAAGCCGCGGAGATTTTCGATCTGGCCAACAGCGCAGGGCCACATCTGGAGGCTGGATCGGTCTCCTTTGGCACATAGTGCCTGGCGGTCAGTTATCATTCGCGTAGTCTGCCCCTCTGGGCGGCGACCCCACGATGGCAGATCTTCCGACCGGCACTGTCACGCTTCTGTTCACCGACATCGAGGGCAGCACGCGGCTCTGGGAAGCGCACGCTGCGGCGATGCGCACCGCGCTGGCGCGCCACGATGCGCTGCTGCGCCACTGCATCGACGACCACGACGGCCACGTGTTCAAGACCGGCGGCGACGCCTTCTGCGCGGCGTTCCACACTGCTTCCGATGCGCTCGCCGCGGCGCTCGACGCGCAGCGTGCGCTTCATCGCGAGCCGTGGCCCGAAGGAGCGAAGCTCCGCGTGCGTATGGCGCTTCATTCGGGCGCGGTCGAAGTGCGCGACGGCGATTACTTCGGCGCGCCGCTCAACCGGGTCGCGCGCCTGCTCGCGGCGGGTCACGGCGGCCAGACGCTTCTCTCCGAGTCGATGCACGACCTCTGCCGGGACCAACTGCCGCCGCTCGCGAGCGTCAAGGCGCTGGGTTCGCATGGCCTGAAGGACCTCGGACGACCGGAGATGGTGTTCCAGGTCTGCCACCCAGACCTGCCGCAAAGCTTTCCACCGCTCACGTCGCAGGTCGCGCCGGCGGACAAGGAAATGCCCTCGATCGCGGTGCTGCCGTTCATCAACATGAGCCGCGACGAAGAGAACGAGTACTTCGCCGATGGCTTGTCGGAAGAATTGCTGAACGTCCTGGCGAAGATCCGCGGGCTGCGCGTCGCGTCGCGGACATCGGCGTTCTCCTTCAAGGGCAAGGGCGTCGACATTCCGACGGTGGCGCAGAAGCTCAACGTGGCCACGGTGCTCGAAGGCAGCGTCCGCAAGTCGGGAAAACGCGTGCGCATCACCGCGCAGCTCATTCAGGTCGCGACGGATTCGCACCTCTGGTCGGAGACGTACGACCGAGAGCTGGACGATATCTTCGCCGTGCAGGACGACATCGCGCAGTCGGTGGTCAAGGAGCTGCGCGCGGCGCTCTTGGGGGAGACTTCCGACAAGCTTGCCAGCAC
>JALZAO010000209.1 GCA_030948305.1 Pseudomonadota bacterium | reverse complement strand
GCCACACCCTTCCGCGCGACGACCGATGCCGATCGCATCTTCGTTGCGGTTGGATTCGATGACCGCGCCGCCGAGGCACACGTCGCCGTCGTACGCCACCAGGTACTGGCCCGGAGTCGGCGCCCACTGCGGAGCGTCGAACCGGGCGCGCCAGCCTGACCCCATCGGCTCCGTTGAATCCAGCGGCTCGAGAACACACGACGCGTCGGGCATCCGATAGCGCGTCTTCGCGGCCAGTCTCGATATTCGCGGCGGCGCGCCCGCGATCCAGTGCATCGATCCGGTTTCGACGATGCTCGAATATAGCCGGCGGTCAGCGTGTCCCTGCACGACCAGCAAGGCATTGCTCGCCAGGTCTTTGCCGGCGACAAACCATGGCTCGCTCTTTCCACCCTGCGTGCCGCCTATGCCCAGGCCCTGCCGCTGGCCGAGCGTGTAGTAAGCGAGGCCTTGGTGCCGGCCGACGACAACACCCTCCGGTGTTTGCACGGGCCCGGCTTCCTTGGGCAGGTAGCGGGCGAGAAACTCGCGGAACGGCCGCTCGCCGATGAAGCAGATGCCAGTCGAATCTTTCTTGGCGTAAGTCGGGATGCCCTGTTCGCGGGCCAGCGCGCGTACCTGGCGCTTGGTCATGTCGCCTAGCGGAAAGAGCGCGCTGCCGACCTGGTCCTGCGCAAGTTGATGCAGGAAATAGGTTTGATCCTTGGACGCGTCGGCCGCCTTCAGTAATTCAACGCCGCCGCCCGCGAGCCGCAGCCGCGCGTAATGGCCGGTGGCAATGCGGTCCGCACCAAGCGTTCGCGCGTGGTCCAGAAACGATCGGAACTTGATCTCGCTGTTGCACAGCACATCGGGGTTCGGCGTGCGGCCGGCAGCATATTCGCGCAAGAAGGCAGCGAAGACGCGATCGCGATACTCGGCCGCGAAGTTCACCGCCTGCAGCTCGATCCCCACGACGTCCGCGACCGATGCTGCGTCGACCAGATCCTGTCTCGACGCGCAGAATTCGTCGGTATCGTCATCTTCCCAGTTCTTCATGAAGATGCCGATGACCTCGTGGCCCGCCTTCTTGAGCAGCCACGCGGCGACCGATGAATCGACGCCACCGGATAGACCCACGACAATGCGGTGCTTGATACTCATCTAGTGTCTTGCGCCCACCAACAAAAAAGGCAGCGACCAATGGCCCCTGCCTTTATGCAAACCCGCCGGAGGATGCAAGACCCGGCGTTCGGGTCGGACTTATTGGCCGACTGCCATCCTTTCCTCCATGGAGAGGTCCGACAGCTTCTTCGACTGCGCGGTCTTCTTCATGGCGGCCCTTTCCTCCGGCGTCATCTTGTCGAACTTGGCCTTGGCCGCGTCGCGCTCGGACTTGAACTTGGCCGTTTCGGCAGGGGTCGCGGGCGCTACATTGAAGTCGCTCTCTTGCCCGGCCATCAGCTCCAGTGCCGTCAGTTCCGATACTTTTTTCGCTTGCATCGACTTCCGCGTGGCAGCTTTTTCTTCAGCCGTCATCGAAGAGTATTTGGCCTTGGCCGCGTCCCGCTCGGCCTTCAGCTTCGCCTGGTCAACGGGAGCCGACGGGGTCTTGTCATCGGCTATTGCCGACGCAGAAGCGAATGCAAACGCGCCGGCGAACAGAGCAGCAATCAATTTCTTGTTCATGTGTTGTCCTCAGAGAAATGTGGATGTTTGTACGAGCCGATTCGGGCTTCGACAGTAGCTTCAGTGTCTGACCGCTATTGGCTTCGCGAGTTGGTTAAAAAGTCAAAAAGCGGGATGCAACGCCGGTCCCGCCACGAGATCAGGTCTACTGATCTTTTTGCCTTTGCAGATGCAAGTCATCTTCCGCTTGTCACGACCTAACGGGTTGAGAGCTCGGAAAGGTCGGCAATCGCAGAGCCCAATGATTATATTGACTTTTGCTGTAGATTGCAACGACACCACGGTGCTCGGATAACCGCGTTGCATCCATGCAACGACGCCTTTATTTGTAGGTGCCCGCTTTCGGCGCAGTTTCGGCCTTGGGCGTTGCGGCGGCCTTCGGTGCGGTGTCGGCCTTGGGCATTGCTGCTGACTTCGGCGCCGGCTTGGCAACAACTTTGCGTTTCTTCGGTTTGGCTTTCATCGGCGCGGCCTTGGTCGCGTTGGTGGCGTCGGCAGCCTTGGCCGGCGTCGCAGCCTTGGCAGGTGTAGCTGCCGTTGCGGCGGGCGGGGTCGGCGTCACGGTCGCCGAGGGCGCCGTCGCAGGTGCGGGCGCGGCCGGTGCCGTCGGGGGGGTCGTCTGCGCGACGGCCGTCAGCGAAATGGCAAGGGCGCTGGCGCTCAGCGCAGTCAACAGCTTATTCATGTCCTGTCCTCTAGGTTTGCGGGTCAGCACGCAAATGCGTGTCGCCGCCATTAACGCGACCCTTTCTCGAATGGTTGACAGGGGCCGCCGTCGCTACTCCATTTCGCAGTCACTTTCCACCCCGGCGCCACGTCATTACAGGCCATCCTCGAGCGCTGGCATGTTCGCGCAACAGAGGATCCGGGTCGACCGCAACCGGATGCGTCACCGACGACAATAAGGCAAGATCGTTGTGCGAGTCGCTGTAGAACCACGATTGGTCGAAGCCTCCCAGGCTGTGGTCCATCGTGGTCAGCCAATCCTTGACCCGAGCAAGTTTGCCGGCGCGAAAACACGGTTCGCCCGTCGTCCGGCCGGTAAAGCGGCCGTCGATTGTTTCCGGCTCGGTCGCGACCAGATGGGAAATGCCGTAGAGCTCCGCGATCGGACGCGTGATGAAGCTGTTGGTGGCGGTCACGACGGCGACCATGTCGCCCGCCGCGATGCGCTCATCGACCACCGCTTTCGCTTCAGGCAGCAGCATGGGAACGATCTTTTCGGCGATGAAGCGCTCGCGCCAGGCAAGGAGCCGGGAAGGATCGTGCTCCGCAAGCGGCTTCAATTGAAACTCGAGAAAGGCATGAATGTCGAGCTTGCCGGCCTTGTAATCGGCGAAGAAGCCAGCGTTGCGGCGCTCGTAGCGTTCGGCGTCGACCACGCCGGCTTCGATCAGAAATTGCGCCCAACCGTAATCGCTGTCACCGGCGATCAGCGTGTTGTCCAGATCGAAGAGCGTCAGGCGCTGTGGGAGGTGTCGGCGGCCGCCGGTTTCCATTCCAGCTCCCGTTGCAGCCAGCCCTTGAGAAGCGGCACCGTGATCGGCCGTTTGGTCGCCAGCGACTGCCGGTCCAGTGCCGCAAGGGTCGCGAGCAGCGACGGCATGTCGCGTCTGCCGTGCCGCAGCAGATAATCGATCACGTCGTCGGAGAGCACGATTCCGCGGCCTTTGGCGTATACCGCGAGCGCCGCCGGCTTGGCATCGTCGTCGAGCGCCAGCAGCTCGTAGACGAGCCCCCAGCCCAGACGCGTGCGCAGGTCCTCGCGCAGGGGAAGAGCGGCCAGCGGCGTGCGGCTGGTCGCGATCAGCCGCGCTTGACGCTCGAGGATCGCGTTGTAGAGCGTGAACAGGCGCCCCGCCGCGGCTTCGTCGGCCAAGTCGATGCCGTCGATCGCGATGATCTGTTCTGTCGAAGTGCGGAGCGACGCGAGCGCGTCGTCGTCGATCTCGCGCGGATGCGCGAAGAATCTGGCGCCGAGCCCGCGCTCCTGCGCCAAGGCGACGGCAGCGCGCGCCAGATGCGTCTTGCCGACGCCGGCGCCGCCCCAGATCAACATGCCGGTATCCCGGCCGCCGGTCACGAACGCCGACAAGGCATCCACCAGCTCGGCGTTGCGACCCGCCAGGAAATTGGCAAAGCTCGGCGGCTCGGGCAGCACGAGTTCGAAAACGAGCTGTTCCACGGGGAGAGCGTCAGCGATACAGCGGGGACTCGTGATACTCCGCCCGCAGGTGACGCAGGCCCACCAGTATTGCCGCGCTCACCGGCAGCGCCAGCAGGACCCCGGCAAAGCCGAACAATTGTCCGAAGGCAAGGAGCGCGAAGATCACGACCAGCGGATGCAGACCG
>JALZAO010000208.1 GCA_030948305.1 Pseudomonadota bacterium | reverse complement strand
TGGCAAAAAAGGCCGTTGCTGGTGCAGCAGGCCGTGGCCGGCTTTCGAGGGTTCTTAAGCCGCGCCGAGCTCTTCGCGCTTGCCGGTCGCGACGATGTCGAGTCACGCCTCGTCATACATGCGCGCGGACAGCGGACGCTGACGCAGGGACCGTTCCGCGCCGCGGACTTGAAGCGTCTGCCGGCGCGCGATTGGACATTGCTGGTACAGGGCGTCAACCTCCACGTCGCTGCGGCCGACGCCCTGCTGAGACGATTCGCGTTCATCCCATACGCGCGCCTCGACGACGTCATGGTGAGCTGTGCCGCGCCCGGTGGCGGTGTCGGCCCGCATATCGACTCCTACGACGTATTTCTGCTGCAGGGGGAAGGCCGTCGCCGCTGGCGACTTGGTCGTCAGACGAGTCGTCCAACAAATCATCAACGCAATTTGACGCTCGACCCTTCACTGCCGGTCAAGATCCTGACCCGGTTTCGAGCCGACACGGAATATGTGCTTCCCGCGGGCGACATGCTCTATCTGCCTCCGTCCTACGCCCACGACGGGGTCGCGGTGGATGCGTGCACGACCTATTCGATTGGCTTCCGCGCGCCAATCGCCCAGGAGCTCGGAACCGCCTTTCTCGACTGGATGCGGGACTCGATCGTGCTCGACGGCCGCTACGAGGATCCTTCACTTGTCCCCGCGGCCGAGCCGGCGCGCATCGGACTATCCATGCAAAAGCGATGTTCAGCAATGCTTGCCGGTGTTCGCTGGAGCGACGCCTTGGTCAGCCGTTTTCTCGGCTGCTACCTTTCAGAGCCGAAGCCGAGCGTATTTTTCGAGCCGCCATTACGCCCCTTGGGGCTTGCCGCCTTCCGCTCGGCGGCGGCCCGGCGCGGCGTAAGCTTGGACCGGCGCACGCAGTTGCTATACGATAGCCGCAATGTGTTTCTCAACGGTTCGACGCTCGATTCCGCCGGCTGCGATAGCGCGGTGATCAAACGCCTTGCGAACGCACGTCACTTGAGCGGCGTAAAACTCGCGGGCTCGAACTCGACCCGTGCCGCGGCCGTAGCGTTGCTCCATCGATGGTACCGCGATGGATTCCTCCACCTCGGCTGAGTCCCCCGAGCCGCGCGTCGCCGAGCTGGCAACGATAGCCGAGCAAACCGCGGCCATCGACGAGCTGATTGCCCTCGCGCGACACCACATCCAGGTGTTCGATCAGGACCTGTCGCAGACCGGCTGGAATAACGCGGCGCGCAGCGAGCGCCTGGCGGCTTTTCTGCGTGAGGTGCGCGGCCGCCGGCTGGATATCGTCGTGCACGACACGCGCTATCTCGAAAGCGCGTGTCCCCGGATGCTGAAGCTGCTGGGCGTGTACGGTCATGCCATGTCGATTCTTCAGACGGGGGCCGAGGGCAAGGTGGCGACCGATCCCCTGTTGATCGTCGACGGCAAGCATTATTTGCACCGGTTTCATTTCGACCAGCCTCGCGCCGCGCTTGGCATACTTCAACCCGAGCAGGCGCAGCCGCTGGTGGCCCGATTCGGCGAAATATGGGCGACTGGCGAGTCGGGCGTGAATGCAACAGTCTTGGGCCTGTAGGCTTGGGTCCGACATTCGCCGTTTGACACTCGATAAAAGGCGCTTCGATAATCTCAAAACGGGCTTTCTACCCGTTGAATACCGCCACCTTTATGCTAATATTTGGGCATCGGTGGTGCTATTTTCGCGCGCATCCGTGGATCATGCACAGGCGCCCAGCCGATTTCTAAAGCAACGTGCCGATCTAACTCGAGTAAGGGGAATCACAATGTACAAATCCGTTTTCGCCGCTGTCGCAGTCGTTGCAGTTCTGGCTGCGTGCGATAAGCCCGCACCTACCGTCATAACGCCTCCGCCGAGCCCGAGCCCGCCGGTCGTGGTCACACCGAGTCCTCCGCCCTCGCCCGCTCCAGGCGCAGTGGACTCCATGAAAGCCGCCGACAAGGCGACCGATGCGGCCAGGGACGCCAAGGGCTCTGCGATGGATGCCAAGGACGCCGCCAAGGACGCCAAGGACACATCCAAGGATATGAAGAAATAAAGCTTTCGCAATCGAACCAAGAGCCGGCCCGCGAGGCCGGCTTTTCTTTGTCTCCGCTTCTGTCTCTTCGCTGACGCGCTCTGCGAGGAACCGCGGCAACCCGTTATGACAGCGGCACGCCGATGCGCTTGGCGACTTCCTGATATTTTTCGATCACGCCGCCCAGGTCGCGACGGAAGCGGTCCTTGTCCAGCTTCTCCTGCGTGGCCAGATCCCAAAGCCTGCACCCGTCCGGCGTGAATTCGTCGCCGAGCAACAGCGGTCCCGCCGGATCCGCAACGGCGTGGCCGAACTCCAGCTTGTAATCGACCAGCTCGATACCCGCGTCTGCGAAAAGCGGTTTCAACACCTGGTTGACCCGGTGCGTCAGCGACTTCATCTCGGCGATTTCGGTCGCGTTTGCCCAGCCCAGCACACGAAGGTGATCGTCGTTGACCAGCGGATCGTGCAATGCATCGCTCTTGTAGAAGAATTCAAAAATCGGCTCGGACAAGCGCGTGCCTTCGGCGATGCCGTAGCGCTTGGCCATCGACCCGGCACAGACGTTCCGGACCACGCATTCAACGGCAATCATTTTCAAGGCGATGACCAGCGAATCGCGCTCATTCAGCAGCCGCACGAAATGGGTCGCCACACCTGCGGCGGCGAGCTTGCCCATGATAAAGGCGTTGATCCGGTTGTTGGTCTCGCCCTTCTGTGCCAGCTGGGAAACCTTGGTGCCGTCGAATGCGCTGGTGTCGTCCCGGAAATGCATCACCAGTCGTGCGGGATCGTCCGTTGCATAGACGGTCTTGGCTTTGCCGCGATAGAGCTCCTGCCGCTTTTCCATTCGCTTCCCCGTGTTGTCCTGCATTTACTAGATGAATCCGCGCCAGCCGAATCCGCCGTGCTGCTCGGCAATGCCGATCCAGTCGAGCGAGCAGCCAAGCGCGGTGGCGAGCGCCGCCCGCGCCAGATCCGGCAGATTATTGTGCTGAGAAAGATGCGCCGCGAAGACGTGCTTGAGCTTCGAATTGTCGAGCCGCGACAGGAGTCCGCCCGCCGCGTCGTTATCCAGATGGCCGAAGCGTCCCGCGATGCGCTGCTTGAGCGCGTACGGGTAGTGGCCGTTGGCAAGCATTCCGGAATCATGATTGCACTCGAGCACCAGCGCATCGCAGCCCGAAAGGCTGGCTTCGACGTGCACCGTGCTGACCCCGAGATCGGTCAGGACGCCCAGCCGCCATTGACCGTCGCCGCACACGAATTGAACTGGCTCGCGAGCGTCGTGCGGCACCGGGAACGGTCGAACCTCGATGGCGTCGATCGCGAATGCGTCCTCGGTGTCGAAGCCGTATACGCTGGGCAGGCCGGCGAAGCGCTCCGCCACTGCGGAGAGCGTGCCGAACGTCAGCCAAACCGGCGTTTGGTACCGCGCCGCGAATGCGGCAACGCCGCCCACGTGATCGCTGTGCTCATGGGTCACGATGATGGCAGTGATCGATTCAGGCGCAACGCCGATGCGCGCCAGCCTTGCGACAGTGTCGCGAATGCCGAAGCCGCAGTCGATGAGCACTCGCGTCGCGCCCGCCTCCACCAGCAGGCCATTGCCTTCGCTACCACTGCCGAGACAGGCGAAGCGCACGCTACTTGAGCTGGTCCTTGAGCAACGCGAGGATCTTCTCGCCGTTGGGCGAGCCGTCCGCGACGCCCGCGGGGTCCTGTACCGTCACCAAGCTGCGGGGATCGGCCTGCGTTACCACGACCCGATATTGTTCCGGCTTCGCGACTGCATCGGTGGTCTTCCAGAACTGAATCTGGGAGATCGTCTTCGCCAGCCAGCCGTCGTCTTTTTTCCGGGTAGCCAGGTCTGGATCCGAGTAGCGGACAAAATACAGACCTTTCGAACGGTCACGATCGACGACGGTAAAGCCGGTGCGATCGAGCGCGAGGCCGACGCGACGCCATGCGCGGTCGAATGCATCG
>JALZAO010000207.1 GCA_030948305.1 Pseudomonadota bacterium | reverse complement strand
ACCGTAACGAGGGTGAGGGGCCCAAAACGGGAACGCCACGCCGCCTGTCCATTTGCGTTCTGCCATTCGCCAACATGAGCGGCGATCCGGAACAGGAGTACTTCTCGGACGGCATCAGCGAGGACATCATAACGGACCTCTCCAAGGTCTCGGCGCTGTGGGTCGCCGCGCGCAATACCGCCTTCACGTTCAAGGGCAAGCACGTCGATGCGCCGCAGATCGCGCGGCAGCTCAAGGTCAGCCACCTGCTCGAAGGCAGCGTGCGCAAGGCCGGTGGCCGCGTTCGGATCACGGCTCAGCTGATCGATGGCGCGACAGGCGGGCACGTCTGGGCCGAGCGCTATGACCGCGACCTCAACGATATCTTCGCGCTGCAGGACGAAATCTCGCAAGCGATTGTCGCGGCCCTGAAGCTGAAGCTTCTGCCCGAGGAGAAAAAGGCGATCGAACAACGCGGGACGAGCGATCCCGAGGCCTACAAGCTCTATCTGATGGCGCGCCAATACAGTATCACCGGTAACTTCGGCAGCGCCCGCCGCAGCGAGTCGATCATCCGCCTGTGTCGCCGCGCCATCGAGATCGACCCGAACTATGCACGTCCGTGGGCGCTGATGGCCGGCGCGCAGATCAAATTGCGTTTTTTCTTCGGGAGGGAGGGGGACGATGGCTTAACGGCGGCCGAGCGGGCACTCGAGCTTGATGGGAATCTGGCGGAGGCGCATGCCGCGAAGTCCCGCGTCCTGGCGCAAAATGCACGCCTTGAAGACGCGCTGCCCGAAATGGATATTGCCCTTCGTCTGGACCCCGAGTCCTATGACGTGAACTTCGCCGCGGGGCAATTGTACTACCAGATGCGCCAGTTCGATGACGCGATTCTCCATTTCGAGAAGGCGGCCACGACTGTGGAAACAGACTTTTCGGCTGCCGGCATGCTGGCCAGCTGCCATACCGCGATCGGCGACAAGGAGGGTGCCCGTCGAGCGGCGCGACGGGCACTCGAGCGCTGCGAGAAAATCGTTGCCGTCGAGCCAGACAATGGATCGGCGATGGGATTCGCCGTCGGGGCGCTCGCTGCGCTGGGCGAGGCGGAGCGCGCGAAGGAATGGGCCGAACGCGCGATCTTGCTCGATCCGGACAACGTGAACCTGCGCTACAACTTCGCGTGCTCGCTGGTCACCGACCTGCACGACTACGATGCCGCGCTCGATATGCTCGGCCCGAGATTCGAAACCATGTCGATCGAAGTCCTGAACTGGGTGAAGTCCGATCCGGATCTCGATGCCATCCGCGATCATCCGCGCTTCAAGGAGATGCTCGAGGCAGCCGAAGCGCGCTTGGTGCATTCATAGAAGTTTGTCGTACGACGCTCGCGGCGTTTTACTTTGGCGGTTTCGCCTCGATCGCGATCGACGCGAACCATGCTGATAGATCCGTTATCTCGGCATCGCTCAAGGGCTTGGCGATGACGCTCATGACCTCGTCGGCGCGCTTGCCGCTGCGATAGGCCTTCAATTGCTCCGCCAGGTAGGTCTCCGGCTGACCCGCGAGGTTAGGGGCATTGGGAAGTACGCTGACGCCCGACTCGCCATGACAGACGGCACACGTTCGTGCCTTGGCACGACCGGCCTGGACATCAGCGTGGGCCGCGCTCATCGCACAAGCGAGCACGCACGCGAGCCCGGCCCGAATCATCTGTACTGTCATCGATTGCTTCCTCGGCCGAACGAAAAACGGGCCGAGAAGCCCCGGCCCGTCCAGCCTTACGTAGCGCGCCAAGTCCGGCTCATTTTTTCACGTTGTCGCCGCCGTAGGTGACGCGGTATAGCGCGCCCGCAAAATCGTCGCTGATCAGCATCGAGCCGTCCTTCATCATCGCCACATCGACCGGGCGGCCGCGGTAGAGGCCGGTGTCGCCGTCGATCCAGCCTTCCGCGAAGACCTCGGTCTTGTCGGCAGTCCCATCGGCCTTCAGGCTGGTGAACATAATGCGCGCGCCGATCGGTGTCGTGCGGTTCCACGAGCCGTGCTGCGCGGAGAACAGGCCACCGCGATACTTGGCCGGGAACTGGCTGCCGGTGTAGAAGGCGAGGCCCAAGTCCGCCGCGTGCGCATCCATGTAGACCTGCGGGTTCGTAATGTTGGCCGGCAGCGGGTCCTTGTCGTAACCGAACTCGGTGATCCGTGTCTTGCCACATATCCACGGGTAACCGAAGAACATGCCGGGGCCGGTCGCGCGGTTGATTTCGCCGGCGGGGATGTCATCCCCCATGCCATCGGTCTGGTTGTCGGTGAACCAAAGCGTCTTGTCTTTCGGATTGAACTCGAGCCCCACCGAATTGCGGATTCCTGTGGCGTAGACCTCGCGCTTGCTGCCGTCGAAGGCGTTCATGCGAACAATGCCGCCGATGCCGACCTTGTTGAACAGCGCCAGCTTCTCGCGTGGCGGAACATTGTACGGTTGCCCGAGCGTGATGTAGAGCATGCCATCCGGCCCGACTCTGCACGTGCGTGCGTGGTGGTTGTACGACTCCTCTTCGACCGGGATCAGCTTGCCTTGCGGCACCACCTCGATGACCGCGACGTCTCCGCCTTCATAGAAAAACTCGGCGGCGGGGAAGTTGAGGACCCGGTTGTGCTCGACCACGACCAGGAAGCCATCCTTGGTCCAGCAAACCCCATTGGGCACGTGGAATTTTGCCGACGGCGCAAACGGCTTGACTTCGGTAGCCACATCCCCGCTATTGCGATTGGTCACCGCCCATACCGTATTCTTGCGGGTGCCGACGAACAGCATGTTGGTGGACGGTGCCACGGCCATGTGGCGCGCGTCGGGCACCACCGCATAGAGTTCGATCTTGAAACCTGGCGGGAGCTTGATCCGCTTGAGATTGTTGCGGATGGCTTCGGCATTCTTGCCTTCCTGCGGTACCGGCGGCAGGCTCGTGTCGACGCCCGATAGCTTCATTTGCTTGAGGTTTTCGATGTTTGTCTGCTGGGCGGATGCCGCCATCGTCAGCGCAAGCAGCAACGAGGAAGCCAACAATCCAATTCGCAACGACTTGCACGCATGCATCTGTGTGCTCCTTGATGAATTTAGGGAACCGAGGACCATTCGAGTCTGATCTGACATTAATGTAGGGTGGAGTCCTGGCAGAACATTTGCGGCACCGAACGTTCGGCTTCAGCCTGCCGCTGCCACCGCGCGCGAAGCCAGCACCGAAACCAGATGCGCCCGGTACTCCGCCGATCCGTGCAAATCGGTGTTCAGATGATCGGCCGGAATCTTGACCGCTTTGGCCGCGTCGGCGGTGAAGCTCTTCGCCAGCGCATTCTCGATGGCGGTGGCGCGATGCACGTGCGCCGCGGCGCCGGTGACCGCGACGCGCACGCCGCTCTGGGTTTGAGCGACGAAGACGCCGACCAGCGCAAAGCGTGAGGCCGGATTGCGGAACTTCACATACGCGGCTTTTTTCGGAACCGGGAAGCTGACCGCGGTAATGATTTCGTCGGCGCCCAGCGCCGTCTCGTACATGCCCTTGAAGAATTCGTCGGCGGCGATCTTGCGCTTGTTGGTCTGCACCGTCGCGCCCAGCGCCAGGACCGCGGCCGGATAGTCGGCGGCGGGATCGTTGTTGGCAAGCGAGCCGCCGAGGGTTCCACGATTGCGCACCTGCCGGTCGCCGATGCCTTCCGCGAGCCCCGCCAGCGCCGGAATCGCCTTCTTGACCACCGCCGACGACGCGACGTCCGCATGCGTGCTCATCGCGCCGATGACCACCGTCGCGCCGTCCTGCTTGATGCCCTTCAACTCGGCGATGCCGCCGATATCGATCACCGTGCCCGGGTTGGCGAGCCTCAGTTTCATCGCCCCCACCAGGCTTTGTCCGCCGGCGAGTGCCTTGCCGCCGGTCTTGGCGAGCGCGGCGGCAGCGTCGGCAACCGACTTGGCGCGTTGGTATTCGAATGCGTACATGGTCAGCTCCTCTCGAGGCTTCGATTATTGTCCTGCGGTCTGGAGCGCCTGCCACACTCGATGCGGCGT
>JALZAO010000206.1 GCA_030948305.1 Pseudomonadota bacterium | reverse complement strand
GCCTTGCTGCGCATACGCGCGCACTTGATCGAGCCGGGACTGCTGTTGCTGGGCCTGTCGATTCCCGATCAGGCCGAGCATCCGCCCGGCGCCGCAGTGATAGAAGTTCGCCACGCGATGCTCGCCGACGGCACGCAGCTGGCGTGCCGCTCGGAACGGGTGGTCGATATCCAGAAACGTCGGATTCGCACCCAAAGTCGCTACGAACGGCGCGATCGTAGCCGGATTGTCGCGCGCGAGGATGAAACGATGATGATGACCTGGTACGACGAGGAGCAGATCAGCACGCTGCTCGGCGATGCCGGTTACCGCGACGTGCGCATCGAGACGCCGGCGACGACGGGGCCGACCGCGCGCCACTTCGCAGTGAGCGCACGCGTTTCGGACTGACCTCGCGATTTTCCCTCGTTTCGAGGCCCGGCAGGCGTCGCAGCCCCCGCATCACTTCAACTCGAGCCTCATGTAGACAACGCTGGCGAGCGGGTTGTCGTAGTACGCGCCGCATTCACGAAAACCGAGGCTCGCATAAAGCGCACGCGCCGGCGTCATCCATTCCAGCGTGTCGAGCTTGAGCTCGCGATAGCCGATTGTGCGCGCCTCGGCTATCAGCTCCTCCGCCAGGCGATACCCCCAGCGCTCGCCCCGATGCGCAGGCCGCACGTACAAGCGCTTGACCTCGGCCATCCCGTCGCTGTCCAGTGGCCGCAGGGCGATGCAGGCGAACGCGTCATGGGCCGTTCCCGCGAGCAGCAGCCTGCCGCGAGGCGGCGCGTACGCACCGGGCAGCGCGGCCAGCTCCTCGGCGAATCCCTGAAAGCAGAGATCGACCTGGAGCCATTGCGCGTATTCGACAAAGAGCGCGCGGGCACGCTCGATGTCATCGGTCGTCGTCGCCTGCCGGATACCCGCCGCATGCGACACTTCGGAAACGTCGCCTAAGCTGGACGTTCGCACGAACCCACCCTAATTTCGCTGCCCTGAAAATCGCTCTGCATTTCCTTGAGCCGCGCCATGGCCTGCGCCGGGGGGTCGCGCACCACCAGCACGGTCTGCTGCACCGACTGGGCGCGCGGTCCCACCTTGGCCGTCTTGACGCCCTGGGCCTTGAGCGCCTCCAGCCGCGCCTGCGCGGCCTCGTCGGTGCGAAAGACCCCGAGCGAAATGGCCAGCCGCTGCGGGCCGAGCTCGACCGGAAGAATATCGCGCACTCCCTGGGCTTTAAGCTCGGCGACCCGACTGTCGACTGCGGCCTTGTTCGCCAGGGGCGGGATAAACACCCAATAGTTTGCAATCACTTCGACTTTTCTCTGCGTCACCAGTTTGCCCAGATCGAGCGGCTCGAGCCGCGCCTGCGCCCGCGCCCGGTCGGCGTCCGACATCGGTCCCCACTCGACGCACACATCGGCCAGCGAGGCCACCTTTGCCGGACCCAGCGCTGCCACCTGCTGCGGCGTCAGCAGCTTGATCTTGTCCGGCTGCACCTGCTGTGAAAGGCGCGCGCCCTCGCCGCCACCGGCGCTGTCGAGCCTGATGTAGCCGAACAGCGTGAGATTGGCGAGCAGCAGCAGGTAGACGAGCGTTCTCATGTTTGAATGGCCAAGGCCAGGACGCCCTCGAGCACCAGATTATCCACGACGTCGACCGGCTCTGTCAGGTGTGGCGCGATGTCCGCCGCGGCGCCGCCGCTCAAGAAACACTTCGTCGGCGCGTCGGCGGTGGCAAGCCGTGCGCGCATTTGCTCGACCGCGCCACAGATCGACTGTATGACGCCGGAAAACATGGCATCCGCGTTGTTCACTGGAAAATCATGATAGCGCCCCGGCGGCATCTTCAGATTGGGTGTGTTCGCAGCCAGTGCCTGCAGCATCAGATTGGGTCCGGGAAGAATCACCCCGCCGCGAAAAACGCCGTCGCCGTCGAGCGCGTCGACGGACAATGCGGTGCGGGCGGTCACCACCACGCATGGCGAGGGAAAGAGCTCCGCGGCCACGCGCTGACGGGCCGCGACCATCGCCGCCCAGCGATCCGCGCCGAGCTGCGAAGGAAGCGCGTAACGGTTGGTCACCCCGGCCGCGTATTCGGAAGCGATCAGCCAGTCAGGCATCGTTCGCCAGCGCAGCAGTTGCGCTTCGACGCGAACGCGGGTGGCTTCGCCTGCAACGTTGACGCCGATCACCCGCGCAGGCCGCGGCAGGTTCTGCCACTCGCGCAAGGCCAGGGTGCCGATATCCTGGTTGCGTACTTCGCCCTGCGCGACCCAGCCGTGCTCGCTCGCGAGCCCCCAGGCCAGCCGGCTGTGCCCGGAATCGAGGAGCAATAGCATGCCGCTTTAGGGCTGTTGGTCAACCACGCCTGAGCGACACTTCGCCGCTGACGAACCTTATGCGCCGACCCCGCTGATCGAGCACCAACGCGCCGCTTGCGTCAACGCCGACGACCTCTCCGGCGGCGACGCTTCCGTCAGGCAGCACGACCCGCACCGGCTTTTTCTGCAGCGCATGCCGGCGCTGCCACTCGACGACAAAGGGCGCAAGGCCTTCGCGCGCGTAGCGTTCCAGAACCGCGGTGAGCTCGGCGAGAATGAAGGCCAGGAGGCGATTGCGGTCGAGCGCACGTTCGCGGTCGATCGCCGCCAGATCGGTGACCGGCTGCGCGATATCGTGGCGCGCCTTCTTGGGCAGGCGCACATTCAAGCCGACCCCGATGATCGCCAGCGCAGGCCCGAGCGCGTCACCGGATATCTCGATCAGAATGCCACCGATTTTGCAGTGACGATGGACCAGGTCATTGGGCCATTTGAGTTGTATATCCTTGAACCCAGCCGCGTCCAGCGCGCGCCCAAGCGCGACCCCGACCGCGAGCGACAGCCCGGCGAGATACCCGGCGCCCTGCTCGAAGCGCCAGCCAAGGGAAAAGGTGAGACTGCCGCCAGGGACCGCCGTCCATCCACGGCCGCGACGACCACGGCCCGCGGTCTGCCACTCGGCGACCAGCACTTGGGCGTCGACATCGTGGCGTGCGGCGCGGCGCAGTAATTCGCTGCTGGTCGAATCGACGCTGTCGGCGACCTCGATCCTCAGCCGCCTGCCCGCCGTTCCTAGCGCGGCGACGATCGCGTCGCGCTCGAGAAAAGGCACCGGATCGACCAGGCGATAGCCGACGCCGCGAACGCGCTCGAGGGAGAAACCCGCCGTTTCCGAAGCCCGGAGGATTTGCGACACGCGCGCACGCGTCACGCCGGTCGCCGCAGCAAGCGCTTCGCCCGAATGAAGCTGTCCGTCGGAAAGCCGCCGCAGCAGGGCGAAACCGAGGGGAGAGAGCACTGAAGTGGTGGTCACGGACAGGCGAATTCTATTGGGCAGAACCTAGTGGGCTGAGCGCGGTGCGAGGCGCCTCGCGCCGGCGCATTGTGCCGCGATTGCCGCATTATTCCGCGGGTCTCTTATCCGGCTTGTCCTCGAGCACGCCGCGACGAATCTGGTCCAACTCGATCGATTCGAACAGCGCTCGAAAGTTTCCCTCACCGAAGCCTTCGTTTCCCTTGCGCTGAATGATTTCGAAAAAGATCGGGCCGATCACCGTCGACGTGAAAATCTGCAGCAGCATTTCATCCTTGGCCGGCGCGCCATCGAGCAGTATGCGCTGCGCCTTGAGCCTTTGCGCGTCTTCCTTGTGACCGGGAAGGCGGTTGCCAAGCGCCTCGTAGTAGGTGTCCGGCGTGTCCTGGAACGCGACCTTGCGCTCGCGCAGCATGGCAACCGTAGCGTAAATGTCACGCGCGGCGAGCGCGATATGCTGGATGCCTTCGCCGCGATAGGCGACCAGGTATTCCTGGATCTGGCTCTTGTCGTCCGAGCTTTCGTTGATGGGGATGCGGATCTTGCCGCAGGGGCTGGTCATCGCCTTGCTCTTCAAGCCCGTCAGCTTGCCTTCGATGTCGAAGTAACGAACCTCGCGGAAATTGAACAGGCGTTCGTAGAAGCTCGCCCATTCTTCCATCCGGCCGCGATGGACATTGTGCGTCAGGTGATCGATAGCGACCAGC
>JALZAO010000205.1 GCA_030948305.1 Pseudomonadota bacterium | reverse complement strand
CTATATAACTCCGTGGCCGTGATTGGCGCCGACGGCGTCATCCTGAATAAACATCGCAAGCTCATGCCGACCAATGCGGAGCGCATGGTGTGGGGGTTCGGCGACGGATCGAGCCTCAAAGTCGTCGACACGCCCTGCGGGCGCATCGGCACGCTCATGTGTTGGGAGAACCTCATGCCGCTGGCGCGTTATGCGCTGTATGCGCAAGGCCTCGAAATTCATATCGCGCCAACCTACGACAGCGGCGATGGCTGGATCGGCTCATTGCAGCACATCGCGCGGGAAGGATGTTGCTGGGTGATCGGTAGTGGAACGGTCATGCGCGCGAGCGACCTGCCCGCGGATTTTCCTGAGCGCGACAGGCTCTACGCCGACGCGGACGAATGGATCAACGAGGGCGACTCGGTGGTCGTCGCGCCCGGCGGCGCCATCGTCGCCGGCCCGATGCGCAAGGCCACCGGCATGCTTCTGGCCGAGATCGACCTCGACGCCGTCGCGGCCGCGCGGCGCCGCATCGATGTCGCCGGACATTACGCGCGGCCCGATGTCTTTCAGCTTCACGTCAACCGGCAGCCACAGTCGCCGGTCCGGTTCGCCTAAAGCGGCCTGAAGCCAAGCGCGGTCAACGGGCTTGCCTTGATGTCCGAACTGCGACGTCGCAAAACCTAGGCGTCAACGTGGCAGTTTCCGAAGTCGTTCTCGAGGATTTAAAGCGGCACGCACGCGAAGCAGCGGAGCATGCCTACGCGCCCTACTCCGGGTTTGCCGTAGGCGCGGCGGTGCTTACCGACGGCGGTGAAATCCACAGCAGCGCCAACGTCGAGAATGCATCGTTCGGGCTGTCGAATTGCGCCGAGCGCAACGCGATTTTCGAGGCCGTCGCGCACGGCGCGCGCAAACTCGCGGCGCTGGCGGTTTACACGCCGACCGCCGCCGCGACCACGCCGTGCGGCGCCTGCCGCCAGGTGCTGGCGGAGTTCGGTGCCGACGCGATCATCATCTGCTGCACCGACGACGACTCGCGCGAGCAGCGGTTCGCGCTTGCCGAGCTGCTGCCGGCCGCGTTCGGACCGGCGAGTTTGTGACCTCGCTTGATCTCGGCTAATCTCGGTTGCCATCCGCATCCAACACGGTTTCCACCTCAGTTGCCAACCATGGAGCGAAACGCATGACCTTGCCCGCCAAAACCGCTGTTGTCACCGGTGCCGGAACCGGCATCGGCAAAGCCGTCGCACTGGGATTGCTGCATAAGGGATACAACGTCGCACTGGCGGGCCGCCGCCAGGAGCCGCTCGAGCAGGTCGTCGTCGAAGCCGGGCTGTCGGGGACGCGCGCTCTGGTCGTGCCCACCGATGTCAGCGACGCCGCCTCGGTGAGCCAGCTCTTCGCCAAGGCGCAGGCGACTTTCGGTCGGCTCGACCTCCTGTTCAACAATGCCGGCGTTGGCGCGCCGGCAATCGACCTCGACGAGCTTTCCGTCGAGCAGTGGAAGAAGGTCGTCGACATCAATCTCACCGGCTCCTTTCTTTGCACGCAGCAGGCATTCAAGCTGATGAAGACTCAGAAGCCGATGGGCGGACGCATCATCAACAATGGCTCGATTTCGGCGCATGCGCCGCGGCCGAATTCAGCGCCCTACACCGCCACCAAGCATGCAATCACCGGGCTGACCAAATCGACGTCGCTCGATGGACGAAAATACGACATTGCCTGCGGTCAAATCGATATCGGCAACGCGCACACCGAGCTGGCGGCGAGAATGGCCAAGGGAGTGCCGCAGGCAAACGGCTCCATTGCCGTCGAGCCGCTGATGGACGTTGCGCACGTCGCGAGCTCGGTGCTCTTCATGGCGAGCCTGCCGCTCGACGCCAACGTTCAATTTCTGACGGTGATGGCCACCAAGATGCCCTTCGTAGGGCGCGGCTAGCCGCTCGCGATCCGGCGAACGCCGACCGCCTGGCGCCCGCCGGTTATTGGCCGTGCTCGTTGGAGGGAATGCTCGCGCACTGAGCCACCTGGCCCCAGTAACCCTCGCAATATTGCGCCCGCAACCGTTGCTCGCAGAAAAATCGGCCGGCGATATCGAGGCGCGGACAGCGCGCAATCGCGTCAGTCATCAGCTGCCATCGGTCGGGGCGAGGCGCCTCGCGAACGACCGGTGGTGGCGGCGGGGCGAGTGCGATAACCGGAGGTGGCGTCGCCTCGGCAGGCGGTAACGTTATCGGCGCCTTTTCCGGACGCGGCCGTACGTTGGGCCGTTTGGCGGCATCCGCTTTGGTCGCCGCGACCGGTGGCTCGACCGCCGCGACCGTTACCGCAACGGGCACGGCCGCGCGGGTCGGGACGGCGGTCGCACCCGGCGTCGAGGCACGCATGATCGACGTCGCCGTTCCGTCCTGTGTGACTGGGTGCTCGTCCGGAACCGCGGCAAAGGTTTCGGATTTGCTGCCGCCAAACCAATGCCCGAAGTAGGCCACTGCGACAACGGCAAGGCACAGTGCACCGACGACGAAAGGCCAGCGGCCCGCGTGCGGCGGAGATTCGATCAACATGCTGGACTGAGCTTGGGCCGCTAGCGCCCTCCTCGCCGCGCGGCGCGCCCCAGCCGGTACCGATTGGCTCGGCTTGAGCAGCCGTGGCGCAACCGTCGAGCCCCTCGCCGCGCCCGCGGCGGCGAGCAAGGGCTGGGTGACGGTGGCATCAAAAGCGCGCTTGCGGGCGGCGTTGCAGTCTAGGCACAGCTTCGCGCCAGGAAGGCTCTGTCGTCCGCAGATCAGGCATCTCATAGCAGGTCCGGGCACTCCATAGGCTTCCGGCCGTGCTTATGCTGGCGCTACGCGCGCCGGGCCAGAGCCATAAACACTATGATAACGGCATAACGGACGCTTGTCCCGAATCGTATCTCCGCGATTCCGGTCGGTGGCGACTTCTCGATGCCTGGGCAAGACCCGCATTTGCCACAAGCGCGCACGCATGAGCGATGCGGCGGCTCTAGCTTGGCCCGGCGGGCATCCTAGGTCAGACCGAGCGCCTGCCGCGCGGGGCCGCTCCAGCACTGCTCGATCAGCTTCTGAAAGGCGCGGGGCTTCGGATGAAGCTCGTTGGCCCAATCCGCGTCGGCGAGCTTTCCGCGGACCATACCAGCTCCACTTTGGGCGCATCCATGGTCGAGCGAACGTCGTCCAGACAAAGGGTAAAGTTGTCGATCAGATCGCGCACGATTTCGCGGCGCGTGCCTGCCAAGGGAGCGCCGGCGATGGGAACGCGACCGTTATCCATCGGCAATTTGAGCCAGCTGCGCAAGCCGAACAGCGTCTTTCAATTCGGAATCGCATAGTCGTAGTTGTGCACCAGCACCGTGACGTCGGGCCGCACATGGCGAACCGCGTCGAGCAGGTCGCGATACGCCTGCTCGACCGCGCCGAACACACCGGCTGGTTGGCCGGGGCGGTAGCACGCCGAGAAGGTGCCGGCGGCGCTGCAATCGGCGGCGAGAATCTTGTCGTCGAGATCGCCGAACATGCCGCCCATGTCTCGCTGGTCTCCCAGGGTACGGCGAACCGCGCTGGCGTTTTCCTGGCGCTACCGGGGACGGGAACTACTGTCCCTTGACGGGCGGTGGTCCGCTCGGACACTGCGGGACCTTGCCCCAATAACCCTCGCAGTACTGCTGGCCGACGCCTTGCTCGCAGGCCACCCGCTTGAAGAAGTTGTCCCCGGCGCAGCGCGCCATGGCCTCTCGCATTTGCTTCCAACGGTCTGGCACCGCGGTTGGCAGCTGCCCCGGGCTCTTCCCTTGCGCCAGCGTGCCTGGGGTTTCGGCGGTCAAGGGCGACGATCCCGGAGGCCCAGGCGGGTTGGTGGCTTTCGCCGGAGGCGCCGTGCTCGAATCCATCTTTGGCGCCAATGTGCCGGGCACGCCTGTCGGGCTGGCAACGACCGTCGCTGCCGAATCCTTGGCTCCGGATTTGGCCTCCGAATCCGCCGGCTTGGCCGGAGTCGATTTCATCGACATGGTGTCCTGGGCCGACGGGGTTACCTCCTTCG
>JALZAO010000204.1 GCA_030948305.1 Pseudomonadota bacterium | reverse complement strand
GAAGGATGCTGAACTCCAGAAGTATCTTGATGCACTACGGTCGAGGGTTGAACCACTCCGCAACGCGAATGCATTGAGAATGGCGCGAATCGACGAGCGCACCTGACTCTTCGCGATCGCTGGCCAACAGCGCGCGCGGCAACATGTTGGCGACATTCACCACGCGAGTGCTCAGGACGTGGGAGGCGCCGAGCTCACTCGTTTCTGCTGGCCTTTTCGAAGGTAGCAACTACCGCGAATAATGATATTTGCACGTCGAGTCCGGTCAGTCGGCTGGGAAGGAGGCAGGCCGGACGCGCGGCGCGGTACGGTCCGGTACCGGTGCGAAGTATGGCGCCAAGGTACAAGACCGAACATGACGGTTTCCTGCAGTTCACCCCTGCCGGCGCGCATTCTGTCTTGCCGCGCTGGAGGCGAGCGGCCCGTTCCCGTAATCTTGCCCTCTGACAAGTAGGCAACCAGAGCGCAACAAGATGACTACCGACCCACCCAGCCCAGGCACCGACAATGCCGCCAAGCGCGGCAAGAGCGGTCCCGCCTCGCGGCCAGCCGGAACCAGACAAACCCTGCGTGAGATCCGCGATGAATTTGTCGTCGTGTGGTGGGGCTTCTTCGATTGGCTGGCGGTGGTGTCGTGGAAGAAGCTGCTGCTCGTTTCATTGCTGGCCCTGATATTGGGGGGCATATTCAAGCAAGACGGTCCGGTATTCGCGCTGATCGTCGTGTCCTTCATCATCAAGGCGGTGGCGGGCGGCAAGCGCAGAGCGGAACTGACTGCCAACGAGGCCACCCGGCGGGCCGAAACCGAACAGCTCGAGCGCACCGTGCTGGAGGCGCGCCTGGAAGCGCTGCAGGCACAGATCGAGCCGCATTTCCTCTTCAATACCTTGGCCAGCGTCGACCAGCTTATCCAGACCGACCCGCCGCGCGCTTCCAAGATGCAGCAGAGCCTGATCCGCTTCCTGCGCTCGGCGATGCCGCAGATGCGCGAAGGCAGCCGATCGACGCTCGGTCAGCAGCTCGATCTTTGCAGCGCCTTCCTGGAAATCATGGCGGTGCGAATGGAAGGACGCCTGCAGCCGTCACTGAGCGTTCCGGAAGACTTGAAATCAGCGGTCTTCCCATCGATGATGTTGCAGACCCTGGTGGAAAATGCCATCAAGCATGGCTTGGAACCGAAGGTCGAGGGTGGGCGGCTCGAGATCGGTGCCACCCTCGTCGATGGCCAATTGGCAGTCCATGTGCTCGACACCGGCGTCGGCTTTATGCCGAAAGGCGAAGGCGGCGTCGGACTGGCCAACGTCCGCGAGCGGCTGAAGGCGTTGTACAAGGACCGCGCCGAGCTGATCATCAGTGTGCCGCCTTGGGGCGGCACCTGTGCCACCATCAAGGTGCCCTACGAAATCGCCCCAAGCACACCGCCGGCCTGATCGGTCTACCGGCTCGGGGTCACCGAATCACCTCGTCCGCCTGCAGCAGCACCGCCTGCGGGATCGTGACCCCAATCGCCTTCGCGGCCTTCAGGTTGATGACAAGTTCGAACTTCGTCGGCTGCTCAACCGGTAGATCCGCCGGTTTCGCGCCTTTGAGGATCCTGTCCACGTAATACGCCGCGCGCCGGTGTTGCGCCGGAAGGTTGGGTCCGTACGACATCAATCCGCCCGCGTCTACGTAACTACGGTCGTCGAAGATCGTAAGCAGCCGGGCCGAGGTCGCGAAGTCGACGATGCGGCGCGTTTCGCTCGCCATCAGCGGGTCCCCGCTCTCCGTGACTGCCTGCCCCTTGCCCTTGAGAATCGCGTCGAAGGCGACATCCATCTCATCGCGGCTGCGCACCTGCTGCGACTCGACCATGAAACCGAGGTTGCGTGCGGCTTCCTGCAACGCGGCGACCTCGGGCGCATTGTCCGGGCGCACAGGGTTCCACAGAACTGTTGCCCGCTTCAGTCCCGGGGAGACCTCTTTCAAAAGCGCGATCCGCTTGCCGCTGAGTTCGAGAAGCTGGACCGCGAGACCGGTCGCGTTGGCGCCCGGGCGTCCGAGGCTCGCGACCACCCCAGCCTTAACGGGGTCGGCGGTGGCGGCGAACACGATGGGAATGGTGCTGGTCGCCTTCTGCGCCGCTTTGGCCTCGGGGGTGCACGCCCCGACGATCACGTCGATCTTCGAATCGACGAGCTCGCGCATGATAGCGGCGAGCTTTTCCGGATTGGCGCCGGCATTGCGATATTCGATAACGATATTCTTGCCTTCGATCCACCCCAGCTCGCGCATCCCTTGGCGAAAATCGTCGAGGTACGGGGCGGATGGTCCCAACTCGTAGAGGTAGACGTAGGCGATTCGCGGAATCTTGGCAGGCTGCTGGGCTGTCGTCGTCAAAGGAACTGCAAAAGCCAACATACCTGCCAGCACGTGAATCCAGAATTGCGCGCGCTTCATAGGTTTCTCCCTGATGCCCTCGCTTCTTTTTTGAACGGACTGGCAATCCAACCCGTGCGAGGAGGATTATTCGGGGTTCGGGCGTGCGGGTCAAATGTCGGTCAGTGGGCCTGGATGAATGCACACGACGACCGCGCCGCATGACAGAATCGTCGCGATGACCCCTCCCGATATCCAGCGCGAGCTCGACAATCCCTTTTGGTCGAGCCTCACCACCCGGCATGCCCATATCGCGCAAGGCGCGACGCTGGCGCGCCGCTATCCGGTCGCCATTTCGCCCATTGCAGGATTGCCGGGCGTCGGGCCGGCAAACGTCGCGGCGCTGCAGGCACTCGTCGAGATCGGCGATGACATGGGAATCGTCGCGCCATTGGTGCCGGCGCTGCCGGAGAACTGGGAAACGCTGTACGAATCGCAGATCACCCAGATGATCCGCTTAGACCGGTCGCCGCTGCCGCAAGGTGATGTCGGCGCATCGATCCTTGGTGCTGCCGATGTTGCCGAAATGCTTGCTTTGGTCGAGATCACGAAGCCAGGACCCTTCCGGTCGCGCACGATCGAGCTTGGAACCTACCTCGGCATTCGCGAAGGCGGACAGCTTGTTGCGATGGCGGGCGAGCGGACATGGGTTGGCGATTTTCGCGAGGTTAGCGCCATCTGCACGCATCCGGATGCGCAGGGGCGGGGGTACGCGCGGGCGCTAATGAGCCGCGTCATCAACCGGATGCTGCGCGCGGGCGAGACACCAATCCTCCATGTCGAGAGCAGCAACTTGCGGGCGATCGACATCTACCTCGCCCTTGGCTTCGTTCGGCGCACCGAATTGCGGCTACTGCACGCGAAACGGAGCAGCTAGTACATGCACCCCTCATCTGCCCCCGCCCCCACCGCCGTCGTCGCCGACGATGAAAGCCTGATGCGCGACCAGATAATTGCCAGCCTAAAGCAAGCCTGGCCCGAGCTCGTGATTGTGGGTGAGGCCAGCAATGGCCGCGAAGCAGTCGCCATAGTGCAGAGCCTCGAACCCGATATCGTCTTTCTCGATATCAGCATGCCCGGGATGGACGGCATTCAGGCGGCCCGGGCGCTGGCCGGCCAGGCGCACGTGGTCTTCGTCACCGCCCACGACCAATACGCCATCAGCGCCTTCGAGCACGGCGCGGTCGATTATCTGCTGAAGCCGGCGTCGGCGGACCCGGAGCGGGTGGCGCTGACCTGTGAGCGACTGCGCGCGCGGCTCAAGCAGGCGCCGGATCCGATGAATGAGCTGCTGGCGCAGCTATCGCAACGACTGGGGACAAGCGGCCTGAAACCACGCGAATACATGCGTTGGGTACAGGCCAGCGTAGGCGCCAATATACGGATGATCCCGACCAGCGACATCCTGTTCTTCCGCGCCGAGGACAAATACACTCGAGTGCAGACTCAAGGGTTCGAGGCCCTGATCCGCAAGCCGATCAAAGATCTGATCGATGAGCTCGACCCCGACGAATTCTGGCAAATCCATCGCGCCACCGTAGTTCGCGTCGATGCGGTCGAGCAGGTCAGCCGCGACTTCCGCGGCCGCCAGATCGTGCACGTGAAGGGCAGCCCGGAAAAACTCGAAGTGAGCCGCAC
>JALZAO010000203.1 GCA_030948305.1 Pseudomonadota bacterium | reverse complement strand
GACCAGCCCATCGCGACGCTGTCGCGAGAGCCAGCTGCCGAGAAATGTCTCGGTGCGGCCCTGGGTTTTTCCGTTCGGCGGCACCGGATACATCTCCGCGGTGTCGATGAAGTTGATGCCTTGCGCGAGGGCATAGTCCAGCTGTTGGTGGGCCTCGGCTTCGCTGTTCTGCTCGCCCCAGGTCATGGTGCCCAGGCACACCCGGGAGACATTGAGCTCGGTGCCGGGAAGGATTCGAAATTGCATTGAATTGACTCGTCAGGAAATGGGTCGGCGATGGCCGGAGCTGGTGTCGGTGGAATTGTACGACCGGGCAAGCGCCCGCCGCACGCTATGGCACAATGTTTTTCGCGCTCTTGTAATGAGGGAGGAACTGTGAGAGCAATCCGTTTCACGGCCGCGCTTGTAGCGGCTCTCGGCTTCGCCACTTGCGTCGCGCAGACTCCAGTCTCAGGCGCCGGAGCAAGCGCGGCCGAGGCGAAGGACATGGCGCTCGTCGGTTACCAAGACCTGCAGGCGCGAAGCTCGTACCAGCCTGTGGTCCAGGAGCAGAACGGGCGCTGGATCGCCTACATCGGACATCACGGCGGCACCGAGAAAGTGGCGAAGCCGGTGAATGCGCTGACCGGAAAGCCGGAGTTCAACGGAACCTCGGTCCTCGACGTCACCGATCCCCGCGCACCGCGCTACCTCGCGCATATCCCGGGCGAGGAGGGGCAGGGCGAAAGCGGCGGTGCGCAGATGGTGCGGGTCTGCTCCGGGAAGGGCTTGCTCAAGGGCGACCCGGCGAAGTTCTACTTGTTGCGCACCTTTGGCAATTCCGCGCATGAAATCTGGGATGTGACCGATCCCGCGAAGCCCGCGCTTCTGTCGCGTATCGGTCCGCTCAAGGGCACGCACAAGAACTGGTGGGAGTGCGACACGGGTATCGCCTACCTCGTTTCCGGCGTCGAGGGTTGGCGGACGCGCCGCATGACGCAGATCTACGATCTGAGCGATCCGGCCCATCCTCGCTTCATCCGCAATTTCGGCCTCGCAGGCCAGCAGCCCGGCAGCGCCGGAGACGCGCCGGTGGAGCTGCACGGCCCGATCTCGGCCGGACCGGCGGCGAACAGGGTGTATTTCGGTTACGGCACCGACAAGGACGGCATCTTGCAGATCGTAGATCGGCAGAAGCTTCTGACCGGACCCGCCGAGCCGACGGCAGACAACCTCCAGTTCCCCGAAGTTGGCCGTCTGACGATGCCGCCGAATGTCGGAGCACACACGGTTTTCCCGCTGCTGCAGATGAACATCGCCGAGTTCGCGCGCGACAAGGATGGCAAGAGTCGCGATTTTGTCGCCATCGTCGACGAGTCGTTGGTGAACGAATGCACCGAAGCGCGGCAGATGCTCTGGATTGCCGACATTACCAGCGAAGCACGGCCGATGGGTGTGGCGAGCTGGACAGTGCCCGAGGCGAGCGGCAACTTCTGCGCGCGCGGCGGACGCTTCGGGACGCATTCGTCCAACGAGAACATGACGCCGATCTACTACAATCGCGTCCTGTTCCTGGCGCACTTCAACGCCGGCGTGCGCGCACTCGATATCCGTGACCCTTACCACCCCCGCGAGGTGGCGTATTACATACCGGCGGTCAATGCCAATACCGAACCGCGCTGCCTGAAGGTCGACGGAGCGGATCGGTGCAAGATCGCGATCCAGACCAACAACGTCGAGGTCGACGACCGCGGATACATCTACGCAGTCGATCGCGCCAATACGGGGCTGCATATCCTGTCGCTGACGGGCGAAGCGCGCGCGGTCGCGAATTTCCCGCGCTAGCGCGGGACGCGGATTCCCCCCCCCCACGCCATCCCGCCATGAGACTGGCTGTTCGCGTCGCATGCATCCTGGTACTGGCAGCGTCCGCGGTCGCGATCTCCGCCGCCGATGCCGCCGTCGTGCGCGATTTGCCGCCGGGCCTGCATGTACCCGAGACGGCCATGGCGGGCCCGGCATTCGATGTCGATCGCGCGACCGCCGCCTGGCTCGATACGCTTTCTCCGGAGCAGCGCAGCCTCTCGGACAGCTACTTCGAAGGCGGATACTGGGTACAGCTGTGGAACCTTCTGTATGGCCTGAGTGTTGTCGCCGCGCTGCTGCTCAGCGGCTTTTCGCGGCGCATGCGCGATCTTGCGCAGCGCATCGGCAAACGGCCGATGATCAGCGTCGCGGTCTACGGCGCGTTTTTTTTGGTCGTAAGCTTCGTCCTGGGATTGCCGTTGTCGATCTACAGCGACTTCCTCCGCGAACACCAATACGGGCTGTCGAACCTCAGCTTCGCCGGCTGGTTCGGCGAGCAACTGATAATGCTCGCACTCACGGTGGTTCTCGGCTCGGTCGTGATCTCGCTTCTCTACGCTGGAATTCGGCGCTCGGGTGCACAGTGGTGGGTCTGGGCGACCGGCGGCGCGTTCTTGTTTTCGCTGTTTCTGACCACGATCCAGCCGGTGTTCGTCGCGCCGCTTTTCAACGACTACAAGCCGCTGCCCGATGGTCCGACGCGCGATGCGTTGCTTTCGCTTGCCCGCGCCAACGAAATTCCGACCCAGCACCTGGAGTGGTTCGACGCATCCAAGCAGACGACGCGCATCAGTGCCAACGTGTCCGGCATGTTCGGCGTCACCCGCATCAGCTTGAACGACAATCTGCTGAACAAGACGTCGCTGCCCGAAATCAAAGCGGTGCTCGGGCACGAGATGGGCCACTACGTGCTCAACCACCTGTTCAAGCTGACCGTGTACCTGACCCTTCAGTACGGCATCGCGTTCGCAGCGGTGCACTTCGGACTGGAGCGCGCGCTTGCCCGATGGGGCACGCGGCTTGGATTGCGTGGGCGCGCCGACCCGGCCGCGCTGCCGCTCCTCGTCGGCATTTTTTCCATCGTCTGGTTCGTGCTGACGCCATTGATCAATAGCGTCGTTCGCACGACCGAGGCGGAGGCCGATGCTTTCGGGCTCAATGCAGCGCGCGAGCCTCAGGGATTCGCGATGGCGGCGATGCGCCTTTCGACCTACCGCAAGCTCAGTCCCGGCGCGCTGGAGGAGTTTCTCTTCTACGACCATCCCAGCGGCTACGATCGCGTCCATCAGTCCATGATCTGGCTGAAGGAAAACACGCCGACCGCAGGCGCCGCCATCAACGCAAGCCGGTAATTCCGCCAGGAATATCACGGCGGCACCCGTCATTCGGCGATCAGCGCATCGACGATCGATGCCATGACAGCCTGGTCTGCCGCGAAATAATGCGTGTGCGCGCCGGCGCCAATGCTGACGTCTTTCTCGGAAGCCTCGCCCATGAGTGTGCGCCAGTTGCTGGCATCGATTCGCGGAGGCGTATACGTTTCGCCATCCTTGATTTCATCGACCTGCGCCAGGGGGTACTCGCCCGCGCCTGCCGTGCGCGACCAGAGCCAGCGGCCGACGTAGTCGCCGGTGGTATAGATGTTGACCCAATGCGTGACGCCGACATCCGCGGCGACCGGACCCATGATTGTGCCGTTGTCGGCCAGGACCCAGTCATATACTTCCGGGAATCGCGCCGCGTAGAGCTGCCGCAAGGGGCATCCCGCCGTCACCAACATTATCTTGCCGGCCACGCCCCGCCAGACCCGGGCCACTTCGTCGTCCGGATCGTTGGCATGCGCGGCCCGTTCCTTCATATAGCGAAAAAGGTCGGCGGAAATAACCGTGCCCTGACTGTGCGACACGATCACGATGCGATCGTAGTTCAGCGCCACGACGTGCTTCAGGACGGCGACGTAACGCGAAAAGATGCGTGCCCGCGGAATCGCACGGCGCGGAAATTCGCGGAAGTGATTGTCCACGTCGAGGGCCATGTCCAGAGGCGCGCGCAGCCACGGGACGTAGCGCGAAAGCACTCCTCCGGCGGCGGTGAGCGCGAGCGTCGCGGTACCGGCACTTATCATGAAATATTTGAGCCAGTCCTTCGACAGGTCACCAAACAACTTCAAATGTCGGCCGAGCCAGGTCGGGGAGAGATCGATGGCCAGTCGGGCGG
>JALZAO010000202.1 GCA_030948305.1 Pseudomonadota bacterium | reverse complement strand
TAAACGAAGATCACGATCTTGAGCTTTCCGGCATCGACACCGAAAGCCTCGGCCATCTCGAGGCCGCCCTTGAGCGCACGGACCGCCCGTCCAGGGCGCGAATCGAGCAGATTGCGCGTCGCCCACAGGCTCGCCAGCGCGATCGCCCAGATCAAATAGTAGAAGTGCCGTTCACTGCGCAATTCGATACCGAAAAACGATAGCGACGGAATGCCCGCCAGGCCGGTGTGTCCGCCGAGAAATTCCAGATTGCCGAAGATATAGTACAGGCTGATGCCCCAGGCGATCGTCGCCAGAGGCAGGTAGTGGCCTTTCATGCGCAGCGTGATGAATCCGAGAAACAGCGCGACTGCCGACGTCAGCGCGATGCCGATGGGCAGGTTCAACCACGGCGAGAGCGCGGGGTGATTGAGAGAGAGGTACGCCGTCGTATAGGCACCGAGCCCGACGAAGGCCGCCTGGCCGAACGACGTTTGCCCGGCGACACCGGTCAGCAGCACGAGGCCCAGTGACACGATGCTGTAGAGGCCGATGTAGTTGAGCAGCGTAACCCAGAACGGCGGCGCAGCGACGGGCGCCAGCAGCAGTGCCGCGCCAAAAACCAGCAGCACTGCGGCACGCGGATTCATTCCTCTTCCTCGTGATGATGCGTCGTAAGCGAGCGCCAGAGCAGAACCGGAATGATCAGCGTGAAGACGATGACTTCCTTGAACGCGCTGGCCCAAAACGAGGAAAACGATTCGAGGAGACCCACCAGAACGGATCCCGCTGCCGCGAGCGGGTAGCTCGAAAGGCCGCCGATGATCGCGCCGACAAACCCCTTCAGGCTGATCAGAAACCCGGAGTCGTAGTAGATGGTCGTGATCGGTCCGATGAGCACTCCCGAGAACGCCCCGAGCAGCGCGGCAAGCATGAAGGTCAAGCTGCCCGCAAGACTAGGGCTGATTCCGACCAGTCGAGCGCCGACGCGATTGAGCGCGGTGGCGCGCAGGGCCTTACCGTACAGCGTTCGCCCGAAGAAGAGATAAAGCGCTCCGATCAGGATCAGCGACGAAAGGAGCACGAGAGCGCTCTGGCCGCTGACGGTGACATCGCCCACGTGGAAAGTAGCATCGGTGAAAGGCGGCGTGCGGGAGCCCTCGGCGCCGAAGAACCAAAGTCCTAGCCCCAGCATCACAAAATGAACAGCGACGGAAACGATGAGCAAAACTAGCACCGATGCTTCTGCCAAAGGCTGGTATGCGACCCGATAGAGTAGCGGACCCAGCGCGGTGACGATGACAAGGGTCAGCACGATCTGAATCGGGAACGGAAGCCCCAGCGGGGCGGCAGAGTAGACCACACCGGCGATCGCCAGCGGAAGGATCAGATAAAGAGCAAGCCTTGGCGGCAGCCGCCGCCAGGCGCGTTGTCGCGCCGCCGCGTAGCACTCCATCGCTCCCGCGATCAACGCCAGGCCGACGAGCAATCCGACGGTTCCGGGAGGCTTGCCGAGTTGCAGTCCGGCGAGGGTGAGCGTGCCGTAGGTGACGAACTCGCCGGAGGGAATGAAAATCACCCGCGTTACGGTGAACACCAGCACCAGAGCTAGCGCCAACAGCGCGTAGATCGCGCCGTTGGTCACTCCGTCCTGCGCCAGCAGCGCGGCGATGGAAAATGTCATGGGGAGGAATGTCCGATCGCTCGCCGCACGACGCTAAGATCGCCGCTCAGTTACCAAAATGAGCGAGAATGACGCGCCTGCCTCCTTTTGCCGACAACGTGAATGCGCTGCGAGGACGCGTCGCCAGCAGCCGCATCATTTAGCCAGAACCCACTTCCCATTTTCGATGCGCACGATGACGCGGGCACGATTGTCCATGCCGTTGTGGTCACCGGCATTGATGTTGAACACGCCGTTGCTCGCGGCAACGTCATTGGAATTCTCCAGCGCGTCCCGCAGTGCGCTGCGAAATGGCTTGCTGCCCGGCTGGCCCTTTTTCAAGGCTTCGGGAATCGCGCGCTGCAGCAGCATGTACGCGTCCCACGCGTGGCCACCAAAGGTCGTCCGGCTCCCGGCGCCGTATTTTGCTTCGTAGGTCTTGACGTATTCGGCGGCCGACTTCTTGACCGGATTGCTGTCCGGCAGCTGCTCGTACACGAGCATGGGCCCGGCGGGCAGCACCGCACCGTTGCCGTCGGCACCGACGACGCGAAGAAAGTCAGCGTTGGCGACGCCGTGCGTCTGATAGATTTTCCCTTTATAGCCGCGCGAAACGAAATCCTTGTGTGGCGTTGCCGCCGGAGTGCCGGCGCCGGCGATCAGCACTGCGTCGGGTTGCGCCGCGAGGATCTTGAGCACCTGACCGGTGACGCTCGGATCGTTGCGGTTGTATTTCTCCTCGGCGACGATCTTGATGCCCGCGGTCTGTGCCGAGCGCTTGATCTCCCCCAGCCAATTTTCGCCGTAGGCATCGGCAAAGCCGATGAAGCCCATGGTGCGCACACCGTTGGCGCGCATGTGGACCGCGACCGCGTCGGCCATCAGCGAGTCATTTTGCGGAGTCTTGAACACCCACTTGGTTCTCGCGTCGGTGGGGAGGATGATCGCGGCGGATGCGGCGAGCGAGATCATCGGCACTTCGGCCTCTGCAACAATGTCGCGCATCGCCAGAGAATTGGGCGTTATCGTCGACCCGAGGATCACATCGACTTTATCTTCGCTCAGCAGTTTTCGCGTGTTCTTCACCGCCTCGGTCGTGTCCGACTTGTCGTCGAGGACGATGAAGTTGACCTTCTGCCCGCCGATCGTCGGCGAGCCGATCATCTCGATCGTATTTTTTTCCGGGATGCCCAGCGACGCCGCCGGCCCGGTCGCCGAAAGCGTCACGCCGATGTTGATGTCGGCCATGGCGATGCCCGCGCCCAGCAGCATCGCCAAGGCAAGCACAGATTTTTCTGTTCCCATCGTTTTCCTCCGTAAGGCGTAGGTGTTGCGGCAGGAGAAATCAGCGTTTGATCAACGCGTCACGGATCTCGCGCAAAAGCTCGATTTGCTCCGGAGGCGGAGGCGGCGGCGCCGGGGTCGCGCGCCTCAGGGCGTTGATCTGCCTGACCATCAGGAAAACAATGAACGCCAGGATAAGAAAATTGATCGCTACCGTCAGAAAATTGCCGTAGGCGAAAAGTGGAACGCCGGCTTTGGTGAGCGCGTCGTAGGTCATCGGTCCGTTGTAGCCCGGCGGCGGCGAGCCGAGAACGACGAACCAGTTGCTGAAGTCGAGCCCGCCGAAGATGCGGCTGATGACCGGCATGATCAGGTCCTTCACCAACGAATCGACTAATCGTCCGAAGGCGGCACCTATGATCACCCCGACCGCAAGGTCGACCATGTTGCCTTTGATCGCAAACTCGCGAAACTCTTTCATGAACGCCATGGCAATCTCCCCTGCACGTAATGCGAAAAGGCGCGACGCTAGACCGCCGCTTCGCCGGATTCGCCGGTGCGGATGCGAACCACCTGTTCCACCGTGGTCACGAATATCTTACCGTCGCCGATCTTGCCCGTATGAGCCGCTTTGACCACGGCTTCGATCGCACGGTCGACAAGCGTGTCGCTGACGATCACTTCGACCTTCACCTTGGGCAGGAAATCGACGACGTACTCGGCGCCGCGATAAAGCTCGGTATGGCCCTTCTGGCGCCCGAATCCCTTCACTTCGGTGACGGTGAGCCCGGTAACTCCGATCTCGGAGAGCGCTTCGCGCACCTCGTCGAGCTTGAACGGCTTGATGATTGCTTCGACCTTTTTCATGACCCACTCCTCGAGAGCGCGCTTCGCTACAGTTGAAGATTACACCACCGGACAATCTCCCGCCGGCCGGATCGGATCCTTCACGACAGCTGCTTCCACTCCTCCCACGCCGAGGTGATCGGATAGCGCCAGTCCTTGCCAAATCCGCGCGGCGTGATCCGGATGCCCACGGCTGCCTGACGGCGCTTGTACTCGTTGATCTTGATCAAGCGCACCACCTGAGCCACGTCAGCGGCGGCGTAACCTCGAGCCACGATCTCGGCGGGACTCAGGTGCCGTTCCACGT
>JALZAO010000201.1 GCA_030948305.1 Pseudomonadota bacterium | reverse complement strand
CTGGAAAGAGTTCGAGATGGAGGTGGTGCGCGACAAGAAGGACAACTGCATCATCGTCTGCTCGATCGAGAACGTCGACCCGATGGGCGTGCATACCGGCGACTCGATCACCGTCGCGCCGGCCCAGACGCTCACCGACAAGGAATATCAGATCATGCGCAACGCGTCGATCGCGGTCCTGCGCGAGATCGGCGTCGATACCGGCGGCTCCAACGTCCAGTTCGCGATCAATCCCGACGACGGACGGATGATCGTGATCGAGATGAATCCTCGCGTGTCGCGCTCGTCCGCTCTGGCGTCCAAGGCGACCGGTTTTCCGATTGCGAAGGTCGCGGCCAAGCTTGCGGTGGGCTACACGCTCGACGAATTGAGGAACGACATCACCGGTGGCCAGACTCCCGCCTCGTTCGAGCCCACGATCGATTACGTGGTCACTAAAGTACCGCGCTTCGCCTTCGAAAAATTCAAGCAGGCCGACGACCGGCTGACCACACAGATGAAGTCCGTCGGCGAAGTGATGGCGATCGGCCGCACTTTCAAGGAATCGCTGCAGAAGGCGCTGCGCGGGCTGGAGACCGGCGTCGATGGTTTCAATCTCAAGACCGTCGATCCGGACACCATCGCCGACGAGCTGGCGTACCCGCGCGCAGAGCGGCTCTGGTACGTCGCCGACGCGCTGGCGATCGGCATGCCGCTCGACGAAGTCTACGCACACAGCAAGATCGATCGCTGGTTTCTGGCGCAGATCAAGGAAATCGTCGACACCGAGCTCGAGGTCGAAAAGAGCAAGCTCGAGGATTTCTCGGCCGAGCGCTTGCGCTCGCTCAAGCGCATGGGATTTTCCGACCGGCGCCTGGCGCATCTGACCAAGACTACCGAAACCGACGTGCGTGCGCGCCGTCACTCGCTCGGGATCCGACCGGTGTACAAGCGCGTCGACACCTGCGCCGCGGAGTTCTCGACTCGCACCGCGTACATGTACTCGACCTACGAGGACGAGTGCGAAGCGGCGCCGACCGACGGAAAGAAGGTGATCGTCCTGGGCGGCGGACCGAATCGCATCGGCCAGGGCATCGAGTTCGACTACTGCTGCGTGCACGCCGCGCTGGCGCTGCGCGAAGACGGTTACGAGACGATCATGATCAACTGCAATCCGGAGACCGTCTCGACCGACTACGACACCTCCGACCGCCTGTACTTCGAGCCGGTCACGCTCGAGGACGTGCTGGAGATCGTGCACATCGAAAAGCCGCTCGGGGTGATTGTCCAGTACGGCGGGCAGACGCCGCTCAAGCTCGCGCGCGATCTGGAAAAGAACGGCGTGCCGATCATCGGCACCACGCCGGACATGATCGACATGGCCGAGGATCGCGAGCGCTTCCAGAAGATGCTGCACCGGCTGAAGCTGCGGCAGCCGCCCAATCGCACCGCGCGGACCGATGCCGAAGCGCTCGACGCCGCGACGGCCATCGGGTACCCGCTAGTCGTCCGGCCGTCGTACGTCCTCGGCGGGCGCGCCATGGAAATCGTGCACGAGCAGCGTGACCTCGAGCGCTACATGCGCGAGGCGGTCAAGGTATCGAACGATTCGCCGGTGCTGCTCGATCGTTTTCTGAACGATGCGATCGAGGTCGACGTCGACGCGCTTGCCGATGCCAATCCCGACGGAAAGGCTGTCGTCATCGGAGGCATCATGGAGCACATCGAGCAGGCGGGAGTGCATTCGGGAGATTCGGCGTGCTCGCTTCCGCCTTTTTCGCTTTCCCAGGAGCTGCAGGAGGAATTGCGCCGGCAGACGGTGGCGATGGCTCATGGGCTCAACGTCGTGGGTTTGATGAACGTGCAGTTCGCGATTCAGTTTCCGAAAGACAACGGCGGCCAAGGCGTGGTGTATGTGCTGGAGGTCAACCCGCGCGCGTCGCGGACGGTGCCATTCGTGTCCAAGGCGACGGGCAGAGCGCTGGCCAAAATCGCGGCGCGCTGCATGGTCGGCCAAACGCTCGCCAGCCAGGGCATCACCGGCGAAGTGGTGCCGCCTTATTTCTCGGTCAAGGAGGCGGTGTTTCCGTTCATCAAGTTTCCCGGTGTCGATACCATTCTTGGACCGGAGATGAAGTCCACCGGCGAGGTCATGGGCGTGGGCGATACCTTTGCCGAGGCATTCCTCAAATCGCAGCTTGGCGCCGGCGTCCGGCTGCCCAAGGCGGGCAAGGTGTTCGTCAGCGTCAAGAATCCCGACAAGCCGCGGGTGCTCGACGTCGCGCGCACGCTGGTCGGCTTGGGATTCACGCTGGTGGCCACCAAGGGGACAGCGGCGGCGCTGGCGGCGGCGGGACTGCCGGTCACGGCGGTGAACAAGGTGGCCGAGGGCCGCCCGCACATCGTCGATATGCTCCTCAACGACGAAATAGCGCTGGTGATCAACACCGTGGAAGAGAAGCGCAGCGCCATCCAGGACAGCTACGCCATTCGCCGCGCCGCCCTCAACGATCAGGTGCCTACCTACACCACCATTGCCGGCGCGCGCGCGGCTGCAACCGGCATGCAAGGCTTGCGCGAGCTGATGCCCTACTCGCTGCAGGTGCTGCACCAGAGACTGCACTGAAGAGGCGGCACTCAGAGGGCCGCCCTAAGGGCTGCACTGCGGAGGCTGCATTGACGCCGACTTTGCGTTAAGATTGATATGCAGACAACGATGGCCGGGCCCGGCGGTGCCGTGACCGGTCTTTTATTTGGTAGCAGAAGAAAGCTCATGAGCAAGATTCCATTGACCGTGTCGGGGGCCGAGAAGCTCAGAAGCGAGCTGCAACGGCTGAAGACCGTGGACCGTCCTGCGGCCATCGCGGCCATCGGCGAGGCCCGCCTGCACGGAGATATCTCCGAGAATGCCGAATACGATGCCGCCAAGGATCGGCAGGGCTTCATCGAGGGTCGAATTGCGCGCATCGAGGACACCCTCTCCAATGCGCATATCGTCGATCCGGCGCAGGTCGACGGCGAGGGCCGCATCGTCTTCGGGGCGACGGTGGATCTCGAGGATCTCGAGCTGGGGACCGAGGTCCGCTATCAGATCGTCGGCGACGATGAGGCCGACATCAAGGCCTCCAAGATTTCCATCGAATCGCCGATTGCGCGCGCGTTGATCGGCAAGGGACCGGGCGATATCGCCGAAGTGCAGGCGCCGGGCGGCGTTCGCGAGTACGAGGTGCTCGCGATTCGCTACATCTAGTTCGCAAGCGCAAGATCGGCGTTTGATTTCGCGCGTGGCCGCGCGAGAAGCCAGCTTGCCGGCTCAGGGCGCCCGGCGCCGCCGGCGCTCGCGCGATGCCGGGGCGGACGGCACCCCGCGTGGACCCCCTCGACTCGTCTCATTACCGGTGGACGGCGGTCTGGCCGGAGTTCTGGCGACGGGGCTTCGTGGCCGTCGCGCCTGCGGTGCGGATTTTGCCATCGTCTTGCCTGCCTTGCCCGAGTGTCGAACGTTTCCTGTTTGCCTGCCTCGATCCGCGACCCCGACGGGGGGACGCCGGCCGCGCGCCAGCGTCGTTCGTCGCGGTTTCACTTTGGCCGCAGGCTCTTTCGGGGCCGGCCGCCACAGAATCAAAACCTTGCCTATGTGCTGCACCGGCGCCGCGCCGAGCTTGGCGCAGAGCTGTCCCAGCATCGCATCACGCTCGCCGCGGATGTCGCTGAACGCGCGCACCTTGATCAGCTCGTGCGCCCGCAGGTTGGCGTCGATCTCGCGCAGGACCGAAGGCGTCAGACCGTGTTGGCCGATCGCGACGACGGGATGCAGATGATGCGCGCGGGCACGCAGCGCGCGACGTTCGGCGGAAGTTATGGTGAGCATCGGCGAAGTGTAGCGGAATCGCGCATGAGGCGATGATTGCTTCTTCCGCGTTATAAAGTGTCCGGAGGTGTCGTGGAAGATCCAGCCCGGCGTTGCTAACGAGCGACGATGTGCTTGCTCATCCGCACCACCGGCATGGTGAGCGTGGGCCTAAGCGGGATCTCGAAATGCTCGACCGCGGCAAAGCCAAATGCCGCGTACAGGGGCTGACCGGCAAGCGTCGCCACCAGTTCCATAGTCTTGAAT
>JALZAO010000200.1 GCA_030948305.1 Pseudomonadota bacterium | reverse complement strand
GTCTATGATGTTTGCGCGCCGAGGCGCGGGAAAAAACGGCCGGTGCGTCGAAGATACAGCGCGTACGCCTCGCCGTGCGTGGCGAGCAAATGGCGCTCTTCGTTGCGGGCCTTGAGGTTATTCAGCACCAGGTGCACCGCCCAGATGCCCCACATCAGCGGCGTCGCGATGATGATCGCCGAGCACAGCATGAGCACCATCGAGAGCGCATAGATGGGATGCCGGACATAGGCGAAGAGCCCGTCGGTGATCAGCGTCCCTTTGCGTTTTTCGCTCACGTCCATGCGCCAGTCCTTGCCCATTCGCGACCAGCACCATGCCGTCATCGCGAGGCAGGCGAGCGCGGTCGCCGCGGCGAGCCAGCGAAGCGCGGCATACAGAGGTTCCTCCGTCGCGAACTGCGGCACCGCGAGCAACGGGTTTGTGCGGCGGAGCGCCAGCCACGGCAAGACGATCCAGGCGATCACCAGCGGGATCCAGACGACCCACATCGCGCGTTCGAACGCCTGCTCGGGAACGAGTCCCTTCAGATCGCGCGTCTTGCGGCGGGCGCGGACGATCATGACGCCGACACCGAACCAATAGCTCCAGATGGTCGCCACCAGGATCACCGCGGGTAGATCGCTGTATTTCATTGCGCAGAAGGCTCGGTCGAACGGCTTCCAGCCCGCACAGGAATTGTGCGGGCAATCGATTCCGATTTTACTTCATCCTCGCAGGTTCTCCGCTCGACGCGAGGAGATCCGCAGCTGTAAGATTTACAATGGCCGCTTTGGCGTGGTCGCTGTTCGGAGCGCGGCGACGACGTCTCTGCGGGTCATTCGCGTGCACAACGCGCGAAGGATTGCAGATGCGCATTCCGAAAGAGCGAGCGCGCTCCCTTTGAATCGAATAAGGCTTGGCTCATGGCTGCGTCGCACAAGGCGCTGAAGACGGTTGGCATTGCTGGAGCGGGGCTCATGGGCCGCGGCATCGCGCAGATCGTGGCGCAAGCCGGATTCAATGTGCGCCTGATCGACGCCAAACCCTTCGCCGCCGCCGACGCGAAACGCTTGATTGCCGAGCAGCTCTCCACGCTGGCCGCGAAAGGCAAAATTTCCGCCGCCGCGGCCGAAAGCGCGGTCGCCCGAATCGCACTGCCCGAAACCATCGCGGCATTTGCCGATACCGATCTGGTGATCGAAGCGATCGTGGAAAAGCTGGACGCCAAACAGGCGTTGATCGCGTCTCTCGACGGCGTGGTCGGCAAGGAGTGCATCCTCGCGACCAACACCTCGTCGCTCTCGGTCACCGCGATTGCGGCTGCGTCGACGCATCCCGCGCGTGTGGCCGGGCTGCATTTTTTCAGCCCGGTGCCGTTGATGAAGGTGGTCGAGGTGATCGACGGATTGCTGACCTCGCCAATGGTGATCGGGCGCCTGTTCGAATTCGCGTCGTCGCTTGGCCACACGCCAGTCAGGGCCAAAGACACCCCCGGATTCATCGTCAACCACGCGGGACGCGGTTACGGCACCGAAGCCTTACGCATCGTCGGCGAAGGCATTGCCGACGCCGCGACCATCGATCGCATCCTCAAGCTCGAGGCCGGCTTCCGTATGGGCCCTTTCGAGCTCATGGATCTTACCGGGCTGGATGTTTCCCACCCGGTAATGGAATCGATCTACCACCAGTTCTACGAAGAGCCGCGTTTCCGGCCTTCGCCGCTGACCGCGCAGCGCTTGGCGGCCGGATTGCTGGGACGCAAATCGGGGCGCGGCTTCTACGATTATCGCGGCATCGATGCTTTGGGTCGTCCCTCGGTGCCCACACCGGCGACCGCGGGAAACAAGACGGTACTCGCCGATCGCGTCTGGGTCAGCGCCAGCGATCCCGACGCGAAGCAACGGGTCGTCGCGCTGTTGCACGGTCTCGGCGCGGAGGTCGACGATTACGACGCGCCGGATTCGGATTCGCTATGCCTCGTCCTCCCGTCGGGTCGGGACGCGACCAGCGCGGCGCTCGACGAGGGTCTCGACGCCAGACGCACTGTCGCGTTGGACACGCTGTTCGACATGAGCAAGCACCGTACGCTCATGACAACGTCGGTGACCGAGCAGCGATGGCGCGACGCCGCGCAAAGCGTGCTTGGCGCGGACGGCGTCCCGGTCGACGTCATTCACGACAGTCCGGGCTTCGTCGTCCAGCGAACGCTGGCGCATATCATCAACATCGCCTGCGATATTGCGCAGCAGCGCATCGCGAGCCCAGGTGACATCGACCTTGCGGTCAGGATAGGTCTCGGCTATCCGGCGGGGCCGCTGGCGTGGGGCAATGCGATCGGACCGCGCAGTTTGCTGCGAATCCTCGAGGAACTTGCGCGAACGTATGGCGACCCCCGCTATCGTCCCAGCCTATGGCTCTCGCGCCGCGCGCGCCTTGGCGTGTCACTGCTGACGCCCGAGGCCTGAGGGGCGCGCTCGCCGACGCGTCCCGAAACCTGATGCGCAACCCGCTTGCGCTGCGGTACCGTGCGAGTGGCATAATCGTGTCTGACGAATCCACTCTCGAGGGGCAAGACCATGTCGAAAAACAAGGGCGGAGGAAGCTTCCGCGGACGGGACTCCAAGACCGGACAGCCGATCCAGATACCGCAGATCAAGCGGCCGGCCGCGCCATCGGTTCCACGGGTGATGCCGCGCACCAAGGCGAGCCCCAAGGGGCGCTGACGGGTGCGGCATGCAACAATCGTTTAGGAGGTCAGTGTGAAATCCAGCAAGCGCCGCCAGCTGTTACGCGGCGCGTCGATGCTTGCCGCCGGCGGCGTCGCAGCCTATGCGATGCCCGGCAGTGCGACAGCACAAACGCGCAGCCCGTTCTCCGTGTCGCCGACCTTCATTCCCATCGCCGGCGGCAGCGACCTGTTTCCGGTTCGGCGCATTTACTGCATCGGCCGAAATTATGCCGCGCATGCGCGGGAGATGGGTTCGGATCCGACGCGCGAGCCGCCATTCTTTTTCCAGAAGCCGACCGACGCAGTTCAGAACGTGCCGATCGGCGCGACCGTCGATCACCCGTACCCGCCGCTGACCAAAAATTATCATTACGAGATCGAGCTGGTTGCCGCGCTCAACAAGGGCGGCCGCAACATTGCCATCGACCGCGCGCTCGAGCACGTGTTCGGCTACACCGTCGGCCTCGACATGACGCGCCGCGACCTTCAGCGGGCGATGGGTGACGAAAAGAAACCGTGGGAGATCGGCAAGAGCTTCGATCATTCGGCGCCGCTCGGCCCACTCCAGCCCGTCGCCGCGGTCGGGCACTTCACCCAAGGCGCGATCTGGCTCAAGGTCAACGGCCAGGTCAAGCAAAGCGCCGACTTGAACCAGATGATCTGGTCAGTGGCGGAGCAGATCAGCAAGCTGTCCGAGGCGTTCGAGCTTGCGCCCGGCGACATCATCTATTCGGGCACGCCGGAAAATGTGGGCCCGGTCGTCAAGGACGACATCATGGAGGGCCACATCGACAAGCTGCCCAACATCACCGTCAAGGTTGTGTAGCTAAGTGTGCAGGAGCGTGCCTCCGTAGCCGAAGATACCGATCAGCCCGATGATGATGAGATAAATCGCGACGATGTAATTCAGGAGCCGCGGCACCAGCAAAATCAGGATTCCGGCGATCAGCGCCATCAGGGGGCCGAGTGTCAAATGGATGTTCATCGTTCATTTCTCCTGGGGTGAAATTTCCGCTGCTGGAGCGCCCGCCTATTTTCGCAGTTGAACATCTTCCGGCGCGGGCAGATCGACCAGAAGTCGAGGCTTCAACGGATCGAAGTCGATCCATTCCCCGGCCTGCCACGTTCCGTCAGCGCGCTCGATGTCCTGGGCGCCCTCGGCGCGCAATACATTGACCGCAGCCACACGTTTGGCGAATTCGACGGCGCGGACCGCGACCAGCACGCCGGAACGTACGGGCGCGACATGTTCGTCCGATTTCGTCGCCGCGGTTTTCTCCACGTCGCCCAAAAAAACCGTGACATCTTCTGCGCCGAAGCCACCACGGCGCAGCGCGGCCACCGCTGCCTTCGCCTGACTTTCCTGTTCGAAGCGTCCTGCAATGATGGGGGTCATTGACCATTCCTC
>JALZAO010000199.1 GCA_030948305.1 Pseudomonadota bacterium | reverse complement strand
TCGCCGCATTCGGTGCCGGCGACCGCCGGCGTCAACCGCTTTCCGGATTGAACGAGGAACGATGCATGGCAGAGATCAGCAGCCTCGGCAAGTACGAGATCCGACGCGAGATCGGTCGCGGTGCGATGGGCGTGGTTTATGAAGGCTACGATCCCTTCATCAAACGTGTCGTAGCGCTGAAAACGATCCGGGCCGATCAGTTGTCCGGCGAAGACTCGGAGAATGTAATTGCGCGGTTTCGCCGCGAAGCACAGGCCGCCGGGCGCTTGAGTCACCCCAACATCGTTTCCATCTACGATTTCGGCGAAGAAGCGGGCGCCTGGTTCATCGCCATGGAGTTCGTCAAGGGCCGTGAGCTCAAGGAATGCTTCGAGGCTAATGAGCGGTTCACGACGGCGAGCATCGTGCGGATCATGTCGGAGATCCTCGAGGCGCTCGACTATTCGCACCGCCAGGGTGTCATACACCGCGACATCAAGCCTGCGAACATTTTCATGCTGTCCGACGGCTCGGTGAAGGTCGCCGACTTCGGCATTGCCCACATCGAAGCGTCCAATCTGACACAGGTCGGGGCCGTGATGGGCACGCCGGCTTACATGTCGCCGGAACAGATCATGGGTCTGCCGGTGGATGGCCGGTCCGACCTGTTCTCTGCCGGCGTGATCCTCTACCAGTTTCTGACCGGCGAGCGCCCATTCTCGGGTTCGGCGGCGACCACGATGCAGAAGGTGCTCAAGGAGGATCCGCTGCCGCCGTCGAGCCTCAATGTACAGGCGCCCCTCGAGATGGATGGGATCGTGCGCAAGGCGCTCGCCAAGCGTCCCGACGACCGCTTTCAGACCGCCGGCGAATTCGCCGCCGCGATTCGTGCCGCCGTTCCGGCAATGCCCGTCAGCAATGCCGAAGAGACCCTGATCACGCCGCCTTCTCAAGCTGTTCCGCTGGCGAGCGTCGACAAAACACTGGTAAGGAGCGAGCCGACCATCGCTCCTCCACCGACGACGCCCATGCCGCCGCAGGCGCCGCAGCCAAAGTCGCACACGCCTATGGTCGCCGTCATCGTCGGCCTGACCGTTATGGTGCTCGGCGCGGGCGCGTGGTTTACGTACCAGCGGCAAGCGAGCGACAGCGCGACGGCCGGACAGAGCCCAACACCGCCGTCGGCCGTATCGACGGCACCCGCTTCACCCCCGACGGCGGTACCCGCTACCCCGACGGCAGCGCTCAAGTCCGACCCTGGCACGATGCTGATCTCGGCGGTTGGACTGATCGATCCGAGCGACCCGCGCTACCAGAACGACAAGGCGTTGATGCAAAGCGACCTGCGGGCGGATTCCAAGAGCCAGCTGATCGAGAAAGCGTTAGGGCTCTTGCTCGACACGAAGTCGCTGGCCAAGAACTATGACGTGCTCAAGGACAAGCTTTTGTCGAAGAGTGGCAGCTACATTACGACCGTCGTCCGGGAAAGCGAGCCGCGCATGGGCAAGGACGGCTTGATGTCGATCACGACCCAGGCCGTGGTGAACGTCAAGGCGGTTCAGAAATCGCTCAACCAGATGTCCCGCGAGGAGCGCATCGAGCTTATCCGCGCCAACGGCAACCCGAAGGTAGCGGTGCAGATCTCGGTGCGCGATGCCGATCAGCCGAGCGCGGCACCGCAGACTTCGCCCGTGGCGGAAAATATTCTCAAGGAACGCATTAAGTCGTTCGGATTTCGCACTTGGTCGGAAGGCGCGTCCGGTGCTGACAAGGGCGCCGATTCTCTGATTCAGGGCGAGGCCAGGATCAAGAAGCTCTCCGCCCGACTCGAGGCTTCGGGACTGACCGTGACCAAGTACGCGCTGACCTCCTGGACCGTGAAATGCATCGATCGCGAGACCGGCGAGGAAATCTACTACAACACGACTCTGCCGAAGGGCGTCGGCAGCTGGGCAAGCGAGGAGGAGGCGTTGAAGGCGATAGGCTCGAAGATCGCGGAGGAATTCTCGCGCGACTTTTTTCTTCAGCACGTCAACGTGACCGGACAGAAGGTTACGTTGGCCGTGCAGGGCATGCCGGATGCGGCGGCGGAAGACCTGCTCGCACGCGAGCTTGTAGGATTGCCGGAAGTCATTACCGCGGTACCGCGGCCGCCTGCCAACCCTCGAAGCTATGACCTGCAGCTTGCGGGTAGCGGCACGGCGAGCGACGCTGTCACAATCGGCGTTCTGAAGCCGCTCAACGCGAAGCTCGGTCTGGAATGCTTCACCCTTGGCGGCATCGCCGGTGACCAGGTGTCGGTGGTGTTCGACAAGCGCTGCGCGGATGCTTCGGTGCTATCACGGCTGGAGACGAACCCGCCAGCAGGGCTGTACGGCGCGCCGGCGGGCCGACAGAGAACGGTAGTCAAGAACCCGGAAACACTCAGAAAGCTGATGATCTAATTGCGGTTCAGCTTCTCCACCTGCTTGATGTAGTTCTGCATGGCATCGTCCTTGCTCATCCCCTTGAGCTTGGTCCAGGCGTCGAACTTGGCGGCGCCGACAAAATCGAATCCGCCCGGGCGGTCGCCTGTGACATCGCCGTCGGTGCTCTGCTTGTAGTACGAGTAGAGCTTCAGCAGCGTCGCGTTGTCGGGCTTCTTCTTTGCGTGTTTCGCTGCTGTGGTGGCGGCTTCGAATTTCGTCTTCAGGTCCTTCGGGGCGGCGGCCATGGTTTCTCCTGCGGTTGAGCCATTCACGTTCGGCGCGTTTTTTTCAGCGCCGGGCTTCTGTGCTACTTTAACGCGACTCGCAAAGACTGAGCAATCCGCAAGCTGGCGCGACTGCCGATGCCCCCAACGCCTCCCGAAAAGCCGGAACGCATGTCCAGCGTCGACACCGCTTGGCTGCGCATGGACCGCCCTAGCAATCTGATGATGATCTGCGGCGTCCTGATCTTCCGCGAACACCTTACATTGGCGCGGCTGAAGGCGACGTTGAGCGACCGCTTCATGCGCTTCAAACGGTTCCGCCAGCGTGCAGTACAAGCTCCGACGGGTGCGTATTGGGCGGACGACCGCAAATTCGACATCGGTGCCCATGTGCGGCGCGTCAAGCTCCGTGGCGCCGCCGGCAAAATAGAGCTCGAAACACTGGTGAGCGACCTGATGGCCACGCCGCTCGATCCTTCGAAGCCGATGTGGCAGTTTCATCTCGTGGAAGGGTACGAGGACGGAAGCGCCGTCGTGGTGCGTATTCATCACTGCTACGCGGACGGGATCGCATTGATACAGGTGATGCTGTCGATGACCGACGCCGACCGCGAGGGTCGCGTGCCGGGGCCGGTTCCGCCCCCGCCGAAGCAGTCGGAGTCGACTGCTGGAGATCCGCTTGCGGGCGCGCTCAAGATGGCGACCAAGATGGGCTCGGTTTTGATCGAAAAAGGAGTCGGCCTTTGGCACGAGCCTGCCAAGGCAGTGGCCTTTGCCAAGAAGGGCAGCGCCTTTACCGAGGAGCTGGCGAAACTGGTTTTGATGGAGGAGGACTCGCGCACGTGCTTCAAGGGCAGGCCCGGCGTTGCCAAGCGGGTCGCATGGGCCGACCCGATCACGGTAGCGGAGGTGAAGGCCGTCGGCCGCGCGCTCGACTGTTCGATCAACGATGTGCTGCTGTCGTCGGTTGCCGGCGCGCTGCGCTCGTACCTGTTGCGCGAAGGTGAAAGCGTCGAAGGCTTGAGCATCCGCGCCATGGTGCCGGTCAACTTGCGTCCGGCTGAGAAGGCCTGGAAACTCGGCAATCGCTTCGGCCTGGTTTTTCTCGACCTGCCGATCGGCATCGAAAACCCTGTCGAACGCCTTTATGCGATACGCGAGAACATGCGCGTGCTCAAGGGTTCGTATCAGCCGGTGGTGGCGTTGGGCGTCCTTGCGGCGATGGGCGCAGGTCCCAGGATTCTGCAGGAGCAATTGCTGGCGATGCTGGCCAGGAACGCGACGGCGGTCATGACCAACGTGCCGGGTCCGCAACAGCCGCTCTACCTCGGCGGTGCCCTCATCGACAGCATGATGTTCTGGGTGCCGCAATCCGGCGATATCGGACTGGGCGTCTCGATCCTGTCGTACAACGGCGAGGTTCGATTCGGTGTCGTCGCCGATCGCGG
>JALZAO010000198.1 GCA_030948305.1 Pseudomonadota bacterium | reverse complement strand
ATCCTGGGATGATCGGCCGGAGCGTAGGCGAGGTACCAGGCATGATCGCGAAGGCGCTCGTCGACGCGGGCAGAGTACTTTTCTCCTTTGAGCGAATAAACCTGCGCGGTGCCGGTCTTTCCGGCCGAAATGTATTGGGTGCCGACGAAAGCCCGCGCGCTGGTCCCTTCGCGCGGAACGCCGATCAGCGCGTTCTTGATCACCTCCAGATGCTCGGGCCTGACGTTGAGCGCCTGCGTCGATTGCAGCGCAATCTGCCGCACGGTGCCGTCCTTGACGTTTTCGACGCTCTTGACCAGATGTGGAGCGAGCGCGACGCCCTCGTTGGCGATGATCGCGATGGCTTGCGCCTGCTGCACTGGCGTAAACGCGTTATAGCCCTGACCGATCCCCGCCGAGATCGAGTCGCCCAGGTACCACTTGTCCTTGAAGCGCTCGCGCTTCCACGCCCGGGACGGCAACACGCCGATGAGCTCACCCTCGATATCGATCCCCGTCTTGCGACCGAAGCTGAACTTCGACAGGAAGGCATGGGTATCGTCGATGTCGGTTTCGCCGGCGAGCATGTAGTAATAGGTGTCGCAAGAGGCGACGATCGACTTGAACATGTCGACGTAGCCATGCCCGCCCGGCTTGTCGTCGCGGAATCGGTGCGCCGCGCCGGGGATCTGGTAAAAGCCAGGATCGAAGATTGTTTGCGCTGCAGTGCGCTTGCCCGATGTCAGCGCCGCCAGCGCGAGGAACGGCTTGATGGTCGAGCCGGGGGGATAGGTGCCGCGCAGAGGACGATTCAATAGCGGCTTGTCGGGAGATTCGTTGAGCAATTCCCAGTTCACAGGGTCGATACCGTCGACGAAAAGATTCGGATCGAAACCCGGCTTGGAGACGAAGGCGAGCACGTCGCCGGTCATCGGCTCGATTGCGACCAACGCACCCCGCCGATCGCCGAACGCCGTCTCGGCGGCCTGTTGCAGCCTGATATCCAGCGCGAGCTTCAGGTTGTTGCCGGACGTCGGCGGCGTGCGCGACAGCGTGCGAACGGCGCGCCCGCCGGCGTCGACCTCCACCTCTTCCCATCCGGTGGTGCCGTGCAGCTCGCGCTCGTAGGCGAGCTCGACGCCGACTTTTCCGATGTAATCGGAGCCCTTGTAGTTGGCGGTCTCGTCCCAGGAATCGATGCGCTCGACGTCCTTGTCGTTGATGCGGCTGATGTAGCCGGTCACATGCGAGGCCACTTCTCCAAAAGGATATTGGCGGAACAGCCGAGCCTTGATCTCGACACCTGGGAACCGGTAGCGATTGACCGCAAATCGCGCAACTTCCTCGTCGGACAGGCGCGTTCGCAACGGTAGGCTCTCGAAGTTTTTCGACTCCTCGAGCAGCCGCTTGAAGCGCTTGCGGTCCCGCGCCTGCACCTCCACGATTGTAGCCAGCTCGTCGATCGTCTCGTCGAGATTCTTGACCCGCGACGGCGTGACTTCCAGCGTGTAGGCGGAATAGCTCTGCGCCAGCACGATCCCGTTGCGGTCAGTCATCACGCCGCGATTGGGAACGATCGGCACGATGGCGATGCGGTTGCTTTCCGCGAGCGTCTGATAATGGCGATGCTGGAACAACTGGAGGTAGACAAAGCGGCCGAGAAGACCGCCGAACGCCACGATCACCACCGCACCGGCGATCATCAGCCGCCGGCGGAAATACAATAGCTCGCGCTGCGGGTCCTTGAGCTCCGGGCCGCTGATCGTGCCCGGACGACCGCGGTTGGCGAAGAGGCGGCGCATCGATGCCGCCTTATCTTTCTGCCGAGCGGCGCGGCCGCTGCGGACCCTGCAGCACGACCGTTATGAGCGGCCACAGAAAGGCTCCGACCAAGGGTCCCACGGCGTAGGTCCATCGGGGAGTCGGTGCTCCGCCGACCACGCGAATGACCAGCACCAGCGCCGAACACGCCAGGAGCAGAACCGCGACCTGCGCCGCTTGTTGCCATAGTGGAAATCGCAGCACGCGCCGGCGAAAATACTCGGCGGCGTAGGCGAGCACCGCATACGCCAAGGCATGCTGACCGAAAACGGTCGCATCGGTGACATCCATCAACAGTCCGACGCACCATGCGATGCCTACACCGATCAGGCGCGGCTCCTGGATGCACCAATAAAGAAGAATCAGCGCCAGAAAATCGGGCTTGAGCAACAGCGCCGAGCCGGACACAGGCATCGCGTTCGCCACCAATCCGCACAGAATGGTGAACAGAACGAACCATGGCTTGGCCGGGAGAAGAATTTCATCCGGCCCTGCGGTGGCAAAAGGTGAGAGTTGCGCCATTCGCTGATCAGCCCCGTCGCCTGCCGCGGCCCTTGCGAGGCGCATCGGCTTCCGCAGGCTCATCGGGACGCGGCAACGTAACCGCGGCGCGGCTCAAGATCAATACCTGGCCGTTGCGTTCGATGCCGGCGAGCGGCTTGCAGGTCACGCGGGCGAATACCTGTCCGGTCTCGCGCTCGACCGATGTCACCAGGGCCACGGCGAGTCCGGCAGGATAGGTCCCGTCGATGCCGGAGGTGACGAGCCGGTCGCCGGGCTGGATTTCAGCATTGGTGTTAGGCGAGAGGAAGCGCAGCTCGGGCAGCCGCGCCGTCCCTGCCCCGTACATCACGCTGCGCAATCCGCTACGCTCCACTTTGACCGGCACCGCGTGATCCTTGTCGGTCACCAGCGTCACTTCGGCCATGTACGGAAATACTCGCGTGACCTGTCCGACAACGCCGATCTCGTCGATCACCGCCTGGCCGATCTGCACGCCCGCGACGTCGCCCTTGTCCACGAAGAGCTTCTGCGTAAACGGGTCTCGCCCGGAATAGAGCACCTCGGCCGCCGTGGCGGCGCCCGGAAACCGCGCCGACATCTTCAGCAAGGCCCGGAGCTGCGCGTTCTCCTGGTCGAGCACCGGGAAGCCCTGCACCGCGGGAGCCTGCTCGAGGAGCTGCTGCTTCACCGCAGCGTTATCGGTGGCCAGCGTCCGTTGCGAGGCGAAGTAGGTGCCGATGTATGCGAATGCTTCGCCGGGCAGCAGCACCGCACGCTGCAAGGGATACAGCACAACCGCGACTACCTGCCTCAAGTTCTCGAGGTAGCGGTAGCGGGTGTCCGCGAACAGCAGCGCCAGCGACAGCAGACCGAAAAATGCAAGCCGCGCGAGAGGAGATGGACCGCGATGGAAGAACGGTGGCGGCTCGATCGAGATGTGGCGCATGGATCAGCGCGTCGAACAGGCCCTAGTCCGAGGTGAAGATGCCGGACAGCTTTTCCATGTTCTCGAGCGCCTTGCCGCAGCCGCGCACCACGCAGGTCAACGGATCATCGGCGACGATCACCGGCAAACCGGTCTCTTCCATCAGCAGACGATCGACGTCGCGCAACAGGGCACCGCCTCCGGTGAGCACCATGCCGCGCTCGGCTATGTCGGCGCCAAGCTCGGGAGGCGTGCGTTCCAGCGCGCTCTTCACCGCCGAAACGATGCTGTTCAGGGGATCGGTCAGTGCCTCGAGAATCTCGTTCGACGACACGGTGAAGCTGCGCGGGATGCCCTCGGCGAGGTTGCGGCCCTTCACTTCCATTTCCTTCACTTCCGAGCCGGGAAACGCGGAGCCGATCGTTTTCTTGATCGTTTCCGCGGTGGTCTCGCCGATCAGCATGCCGTAATTGCGCCGTATGTAATTGACGATGGCCTCGTCGAATTTGTCGCCGCCGACGCGCACGCTGCCCGAGTACACCATGCCACCGAGCGAGATCACGCCGACTTCGGTAGTTCCACCGCCGATGTCGACGACCATCGAGCCCGTCGCTTCCGATATCGGCAGGTCGGCGCCGATCGCAGCAGCCATCGGCTCCTCGATCAGATACACCTTGGACGCGCCGGCGCCGAGCGCCGATTCGCGGATCGCGCGCCTTTCCACCTGTGTCGAGCCGCAGGGGACGCAGATAATGATGCGAGGGCTGGGGGAAAAAAGCTTGGAGTCGAGGACCTTCTTGATGAACTGCTTCAACATCTGCTCGGTGACGGTGAAGTCGGCGATGACGCCGTCCTTCATCGGCCGGATGGCGGTGATGTTGCCCGGCGTTCGACCGA
>JALZAO010000197.1 GCA_030948305.1 Pseudomonadota bacterium | reverse complement strand
GGCGACGGTAAGCGTCTCGAACAGCGAGAAATGCTGGAACACCATGCCGATGCCAAGCGCGCGCGCCTGCGCGGGATTGGCGATCTTCACCAGGCTGCCGTTCCAGCGAATCGAGCCGGCATCGGGTTTGACTATGCCGCAGATGATTTTCATCAGCGTCGACTTGCCCGCGCCGTTCTCGCCGAGCACTGCGTGAATCTCGCCGGGCAGCACGGTCAGATCGATCGCGTCGTTGGCGATGACCGAAGGATAGGCTTTGCTGATCGCGGAGAGCTCGAGGCGGGGAACGGCGACACGCATGCCGGGATTATGCCGGGATTGCGCCGCACCGGCGGCGCCGGTCAGCCAAGTCGGTCCGAGGCGCTGAAGGCGCCGCGTTTCGAAAAACTGAAGCGCGTCGCCACCGGGGAACTGGATCGGCTGCGAGCGCCCAGGGGCCCGCTTCGGGGCCCCGTGCTGCAGCTTGTTTCAATCGCGCGGCGCGGGAAAAGCGCCGCGGGTTTTCTATCGCTTGCCTGCAGCCCGGGAAACGTCGGCGATCAGCTTGTCGGCACTCTTGCTGCGCGCCGACATGCGCACCAGGATATCGGGCGCAGTGACGGGTTTCCCATAGAAGCCCTCGTTCCAATCCTTGGACACGGCGACGACCGTGCCGTCGAGATTGATGCCGCCGTAGACGCCCTTGGCGCGGCTGTACGACACGAGGTCGGTCACCACATCCGCCTTGGCGCCCGCGCCCACGGGGCCCGCTGCAACGCTGGCGTCAGGACCGAGCTTGACCGAATCCGAAAGCAGCGAGTTCAGCGCCTTGTCGGTCATGACCAGGGTCAGCATTTCGGAAACCGCGACGCCTGCCTGAAAGCCAACGCTCGCCGTGGCCATGGTGTAAAACGCCGGGCCGACCCATTTGCCGGACTTGGCGTCGCGCGCCACCAGAACGGCGCGGCCGCCCGAGCCGCCGAAGATAAAGCCGGCTTTGACAACTTCCGGCGCGATCAGCACGCCCTTGGCGCGGCCGATGTTTTGCTGCAGCCAAGCCATGTCGGTGTCGCGCATGAATTTCTGGAACGTCGCGTCCGCGGCGTTGACCAGCTTTTGCTGTTCGGATTGCGCAAGCGCCGCAGCCGCGCTCGTGGCGAGAAGCAGCGCCAGCAGCCCCCGCAGCGCTGACATAAGAAAGCGGTGGGACATGATTTCTCCTCTGTGTAGTCGGAAAGCAGACTCGCAAATCCATTATATTCCTGGCCATTCGCGGATGGCGACAGCCGCTCTGAGCAGCGAGCCAGGTTCCGCTCGCGAAGCGAGTGGGGTGCGAGCGCCCGCGAACCAGCGCCAGCCGGCGACCCAGACGATTGCATCCAACGGGTAGCGCGCATGGAGCGGCGCTGTGAGCAGCGAGCCAGGTCCCGTTCGCGAAGCGAATGGGGTGCGAGCGCCCGCGAACCAGCGCCAGCCGGCGACCCAGACGATTGCATCCAACGGGTAGCGCGCATGGAGCCGGCGACACCGGTGGTATAGTCGCGACGACACTTCTGCTCCGGAGGGGTGATGCCGCTCGACGCGGTACTGCTGTCGCGACTTCAGTTCTTCTGGGTGATCGCGATGCACATTCTCCTTCCGGCGTTCACCGTCGGTCTCGCCTCGTACATCGCGGTGCTGGAGGGTCTTAACTTCACGACCGGGCGCCCGGTCTATCTCCGACTCTCCCGATTCTGGCTCAAGATATTCGCGGTCTCGTTCGGCATGGGTGTGGTGTCGGGCATCGTCATGCCTTTTCAGTTCGGCACGAACTGGAGCCGGTTTTCCGACGCGACCGCCGACGTCACGGGGCCGCTGGTGGCGTACGAGGCCCTCACCGCTTTCTTCCTCGAGGCCGGTTTCCTCGGCGTGCTGCTCTTCGGGCGCGACCGCGTTCCGCCGTGGATGCATTTCTTCTCCGCGGTCATGGTTGCTCTCGGGACGCTTTTATCGACGTTCTGGATCATCGCCATGAACAGCTGGATGCAGACCCCGAGCGGACACATCATCGTCGGCGGCCGGTTCATTGCCGACGATTGGTTCGCGGTGATTTTCAGCCCGTCGTTTCCGTACCGGCTGGTGCATACCGCGGTGGCGTTTTTCATCACCACGGCGCTGGTGGTTGCCGGCGTCGCGGCGTATCACCTGCGCGCCGGCCGCTTCCGCGAGGAGGGCACGACCATGCTCAAGATGGCGTTCGGCCTCCTGGCGCTGCTGGTGCCCTTGCAGATTTTTATCGGCGATTTGCATGGGCTCAACACCCGCGATTACCAACCCGTGAAACTGGCGGCCATGGAGGCCAACTGGAGCACGCAAAGCCGCATGCCGCTGTTGCTGTTCGCGTGGCCGGACGAGGAGGCCGAGAACAATCGATTCGAGATCGGCATACCGGCGCTGGGCTCGGTCGTCCTCACGCATGATGCCGACGGCGTCGTTCGCGGCTTGAAAGACTGGAAACGCGAGGATCGTCCTCCGGTGGCGATACCTTTCTTCTCGTTTCGCCTCATGGTCGGGGTCGGACTGGCGATGCTGGCGCTGGTCATCTGCGGCGGATGGGTGTGGCGCCGCGGCCGGCTCGCGGATGCGCGCGGGTTTCATCTGCTGTGTGAGATCGCGTCGCCGCTCGGCTTCGTGGCCGTCATCGCCGGATGGGTGACCACCGAAGTCGGCCGCCAGCCGTGGGTCGTCTACGGTCTGATGCGCACCAAGGACGCGGTCACGCCGTCGCTCACCGGCAGCGACGTGCTCATATCGCTGACGGTGTACGTGATCGCCTACATCGCGATCTTCGGCGCCGGCGGTTATTTCATGTGGCGTTTCCTGCGCGCCGGTCCGACCGAAAGGCGCCCCGATGCGCAACATCGCGTTGGGACACCGGCCCGTCCGTTGTCGGCGGCGGAAGTCGACTAGAGTCCCGATGAGCCTCGATCTCGTTCCGCTTTGGGCCGGCATTCTGGCGCTGGCGGTGTTCATGTATGTCCTGCTCGATGGCTTCGATCTGGGCGTGGGCATCCTGTCCGCCGTTGCGCCCGACGAAGCGAGCCGCGACCTGATGATGGATTCGGTCGCTCCGATCTGGGACGGCAACGAGACCTGGCTGGTATTCGGGGGTATCGCGCTCTATTCCGCTTTTCCCCTTGCGTTCGCGATCATCATTCCGGCGGTGTACTTTCCGATCCTGATCATGCTGATCGGGCTTGTCTTTCGCGGTGTGGCGTTCGAATTCCGGCACATGTCGGGCCGGCGCGAGCTGTGGAACCGCTCGTTCCACTTCGGTTCGGTGGTGGCGACTTTCGCGCAAGGTCTCGTGCTCGGAACGTACGTGCAAGGGCTGCCCATCGTCGGCCGCCACTTCTCCGGCGGAAGCTTTGAATGGGCGACGCCGTTTGCGCTGATGACCGGCGCGGGCCTGGTCGTCGGGTACGGTCTGATCGGCGCCTGCTGGCTGGTGATGAAGACCGAGGGCCCGCTGCAGGAGTGGGCGCGCGGGAAAGCGATCCTGCTGGCGTTCGGCGTCGCCGCGTTCATCGCGATGGTCAGCGTCTGGACGCCGTTCCTGGAGCCGCAAATCTACAGGCGATGGTTCGCGTGGCCGGAGCTGCTGCTGCTCTCGCCGGTGCCGGTGATCACGGTGGGGCTCTTCGTCTGGTTGCTGCGCTCGCTGCGTTCGAAGCGGGACGTGTCGCCCTTCATCGCGGCGCTTGGGCTCTTCCTGATGTGCTACCTCGGACTCGGCATCAGCATCTGGCCGATGGTGGTGCCGTATACGGTAACGCTGTGGGCGGCGGCGTCCTCGTCCAAGTCACAGGCCTTCCTGCTCATCGGCACCTTGTTTCTGCTGCCGATCATTCTCATGTACACCGGATGGTCGTACTGGGTCTTCCGCGGAAAAGTCGGATCCGGGCAGGCGTATCACTAGCGGCCGAGCCACCCGGCGAGGGACCCCACGCGCAGCGTGGGGATCGACGGGGAATTGCGAGTAGCGGCGCGAGCTACCCGGCGCGGGGGCCCCACGTAGCGGGGATCGACGGAGAATTGCGAGTCGACGCTAGCGGCCGACGCGCGACGCATTTCATTCACGCACGCGTTACGGAGGCCGCGGCGCGAGCCACCCGGCGTCGCCAGTCGCCCCGCGTAGCG
>JALZAO010000196.1 GCA_030948305.1 Pseudomonadota bacterium | reverse complement strand
GCATCGGACCGCCGCGCGACGAGCTGCACGAGCAAGGGTCGTCGTCGGAACGCTCGCGCGCGTGGCTGCAGCTGCTTCAGGGCGAGGGGCGGATCGCCGCCAGGCGCTTCCTGTCCGCAAACGGCGCCGACATCGGGGTGCTTGAGACGCTGGACGTCGCCGGCGCTTTTTCCGACAGCCACAAACCCAAGATGCGGGTTGCCGTTAAAGAGGGGCCGCACGGCATTGATGAAGGTCTGCAATCGGCGAATGCCTAGCCGCGAATGGACGTTGACTCCCACGCCGAAAGATCCGGTCGCCGCAAGTGCCAGTCGGTGCTTTTTTGGTACGCACGTCCCAGAAGGATCAATGCCGGCTCGGTGAAGGGTGCGCCGATCAATTGCACCGCGACCGGCAAGCCATCGCTCGACAATCCCGCCGGCAGCGACAGCGCGCATGCGCCGAGATAGTTGGCGACCCGGGTGAATGTCGCCAGCGGTGTCGCTCCTTCGTCGACCTGGTCGAGCGGCGTCGCGCTGATCGGCAGTGTCGGCGTCAGCAGCGCAGCGAGTCCCTCCATCCACTGTGCAAACTTCGCCGCCGCGCGCTTGCGCTGGGCGAGCTCCTCGATATAGTCGGCGGCGCTGATGGATTTGCCACCCACCGTGCGCTTGCGCACCCAGGGGTCGATGTCGAGCGCCGGGTCCTCGATGTACGCGCGGTGCATCGCCCACGCTTCGGCGGCGATGATGCGGCCGTTGCGCACCATCGTGCCTTCGAAATCGAATGGCGCGCGCGCTTCCTCGACAATGGCGCCGCGATCGCGAAAGCCCGCGATCGCGTCGTCGAATGCGCGCAGCACCGCGGGCTCGGTCGTCGGAGGAAAATCTTCGGCGGCGAGCGCGGTGATGCGCATCCCGCGGATGTCGGGCTCGCCGGCGAGCGCCGCGGCGAAGTCTACTCGCGGCGCCTGAAGCGTCGAAGGATCGCGCGCATCTTGCCCTGCCATCGCGGCGGTCAGCAGCGCCGCGTCTTCGGCGTTATGCGTCAGCGGCCCGAGCGAGTCCAGGGTCAGCGCCAGCGGCACTACACCGGCGAGGCTGATGAGCCCGTAGGTAGGTTTGAGTCCCGTAAGACCGCAGAGCGCAGCCGGAATGCGGATCGACCCTCCGGTGTCGGAACCGATGGCGGCAGGCGCGAGGCCTGCCGCCACCGCGACCGCGGACCCGCTGCTGGAGCCGCCCGCGACGCGATGCACGCGCGTGTCCCACGGATTCCACGGCGCGCCCATCGGCTGATTGCGGCCCCAGCCGCCGAACGCAAACTCCACCATGTGTGTTTTGCCGAGCGGGATCATGCCGGCGGCGAGCAGACGCTCGACCGCGGTTGCCGTTTGGGTCGCAATGCGTCCCCGCCACGATTTCGAGCCGGCGGTCGTGGCGCGACCTTCGATGTGCAGCAGGTCCTTGAGCGCGATCGGCAGGCCGTGCAACGGTCCGCGCGCGAGACCCGCTTTACGCTGGAGGTCCGCCGCCTTCGCGCCGGCAATCGCGTCGTCGCGATAGATATCGACATACGCGTGCAGCTTCCCGTCGAGCGCCTCGGTACGCGCGAGGCACGCTTCGACGATCTCTCGCGATGATGTCTCGCCGGCCGCGAGACGTTGTGACAGGACGCTAAGCGAGGTCCAGGGCAGGTCGTCGGGCATGGCGGGTCCGCGCATGATGACATGACATCTTAACGTTGTTCATCGATGCCTGGCAGTGCCACCGATTTCCGTGCGTCGAAAAACATGCTCGCGAGCTTACTCGCGCGCTGCCTCCGCTCGCTGCGAGCGTCAGACGTCGCGCCAGCCGGCGACACGCGACATTACACTTACGTAACACGATCATGGAGCCGGCGCTTCTTCACCGCAATGCTGAAGCTCGCGACCGAAAGCACTGCCATCACCGTCAACAGGAGCAACCAGCCAAGCGACGCCGTCTCAGGCACCGCCAGAGGGGCGAAGGCGAACGGCGCGACCGCGCGCGCGAACAGCGCCGGCGCCGCGAGACTGCCCAGCGTGCCGCCGTAGCCGGCGCGGCCGAACAACTCCGCCGGAACCGTCCCGCGGACGATGGTGACGACGCCATTGCTGCAGCCGAATACGACGGCAAAGGCCAGCGCCAGAATGACTTCGCCGTGAAGCGCCATCAGAACCGCCAGCGCAGCGACCAGGAGCCAGAGTGCGATCATGCCGATACGGCGCAATGAAAAACGGCGACCGATGGTGAACTCGAGAATCCGGCCCGCTACCTGCATCGGTCCGAAAAATGCGCCGACCCATACCGCGGACTCGAGCGTCAGCCCCTTGCCCTGCAGCAGGGTAATCATATGCACCGTCAGCGCGGAGACGATGAATCCGTTCAATGCGAAGGCGGCGCCGAGCGCGATAAAAGCGGGGCGGCGCGATTCGGGCGGCAAGGTTCCGTTCTCATATTCCGCGCCTGTTCTGCCGGGAACGATCGGCGTCACGGTTCGAGGCACGAAGGCGAGATGCAAGGGAAGGCAGATCGCTATTTGCAACAGCGCGAATCCGCTGAGAGTGTCGCGCCAGCCGAGCCATTCGAGCCCTTTCAGCGACAGCGGCCAGAACGCCGTACTCGCCAGGCCGCCCATCAGCGTCAGCGCCGTGAGCGCGGTCCGATACGACGTGCCGGCATGCTGGCTCAACGTCGCGAACGCGGCGTCGTAGAGCGTCATCGCCATGGCGACGCCGGCCAGCGCCCACGCGACGTAGAGCGCAATCGCGGAGTGCGCGTGCGCGATGGCGAACAAGGCGAGCGCGGCAGTCACCGAGCCGACGCTCATCACCAGGCGCCCGCCGTAGCGGTCGATGGCGCGGCCGGCGAGAGGTGCGGCCAAAGCGGACAGCAGAAGACTCAACGAATACGCACCGAACAGCGCCGCGGCGGAGAGCCCAAGCTCTTCGCGCATCCTCGCGCCGAGCACCGCAATCGAATAGTAAAGCGCGCCCCAGGAAAGGATCTGCGTCAGGCCGAGCGAGGGTACTAGACGGACGAGGATGGCCCGGGTCATGACGCGATGTTAACGCGGAGACGGGCGCTTTTAGCCGCCGTGCGTTGAGCGACGGCCTGGACATCGGTGCAGTTGGCGCGGTTGCCGGTGTTGGCCTGTGCGTAGAACAGCAGGAATACTGTCCCGATGCTGGTCAGCGCCTGATATCGCCGAAGGGCGAGTCCTGCCCGCCGGCCCCGCTTTGATAAATTGGCCACATCACTCTAAGATACGGAACTTTGATCGAGACACGCCGCATGGAACCGCTGGTACTCACCGTCGATATGGCCGGGCTGCCGCAAGCCTGGGTCGAGCTCGAAGAAGCGATCACCTACCACGCCAAGCATCTGGTCGCATGGTCGGTGGGCGAGTTCGTGCGCGAATATCGCGGCGGCTTCCAGCGTAACGGCGAGCGCTCGCGCATCGCGACCAAGCTGATCCTGGCCATCAAGGGCAGCGGCGCGGCGCGGTACGGACATGCACCCGGCCTGACCAACGCGCTCTTGTTCGCACGCGATCGCCAGTTATGCGCGTATTGCGGCTCGCGGTTCATGTTGCGCGATCTTTCCCGTGATCACGTGGTGCCCGTCTCGCGAGGCGGGCGGGATGTGTGGACCAACACCGTCACCGCGTGCCGGCGCTGCAACACGACCAAAGGTTGCCGCTCTCCCGAGCAGGCGGACATGCCGCTGCTCTATATTCCGTATGTGCCCAACCGGCACGAGCACTTCATCCTGCGCAATCGGCGCATTCTCGCCGACCAGATGGAGTATCTGCTCGCCGGGGTGCCCAAGAGCAGTCGGCTGTATCTTTCCGATCCGCTGTCGTAGGCGACGCTCGCCACTCGACCGGCGCGTCGAGCTTACCGAACGTGCGGATGCATTCGCACCTTTGCCAAGTTTTGCGGGGCGAAGTTACCTAGCCCCGTAGACGGGCCTCTCGGGAAATTCCTGCCGCCCCGCTCACCTTGAAGCGCCGCCGCACCGCCCCAACGTACACAAGTTCCCGAAAGGCCGCCATGAGCTCACGCACACTGCAACGCGTCATCGAAGCCATTCCCACTTCCGATGGAGCGGGAGTCAAGCTTCGCCGCAGTCTCGGTCAATCCGCATGGGCGCGGCTCGATCCTTTTCTCAT
>JALZAO010000195.1 GCA_030948305.1 Pseudomonadota bacterium | reverse complement strand
GTATAGCGCTGCGAGCAGATTCCCTCGGGCGGACAGCCCGACTATTGGGACGTCGAATATACCTACGGCGGCCAGGTATTCAACACCCAGTTGAACTATGCCCCGGGACCCCAGATTCCGGTGCGGGTCAGCGTCGAGCCGGAATAAGCGTTTTCTGATGGCGACGCTGCACACAACGGGTGCAATGCGAAAGCCTCCCGCGCGCGACGAAGTCGAACGACTCGCGAAGCAGACGGGGCACGTAATCGCGGTTGCGCAGAAAGTCTACGATGCGGAGTACGACAAGCTTCTCGAGGCTGAAGTGACGGATTTTGTCGCCGCGCTCGCCCTTCGCCGCACCCGCGAAAGACTGCTAGCTCTGCAAAAGAACCGCAACGCGAGCGCCGCGAACGCAAGCTACGAGCTTTTTTCTGCCTAGCGTCGCCGCGAGCGATCCGGCCGGCTCAACCCTTACTTTCGCGAGGGCTTTCTCTGCGTTTTCGGGGCGCTTGGTTTTGCCGGCGTGACCATGAGTGAAGCATTAAGGGCGGTCGCAAGTGCCGCCTCGCCGCTGACAAATGCATTCCATTCCAGGCTGTAGCCTTTGCGCTTGCCTTTTGGCACCAGCGTCAATCCGTCAGGCGTGATCGTCAGAACGTACGGATTTCCGCCGACCGCCAATGCGCGTCTGAGCGGCCCCTCGAGTTTGGTCGTCATGTTGCGTGGGTCCTGTTTTCCGTTCGCGGCGAGTTCCGTGCATGAGCCGCAGCAACTTGGTTCATGAATGGGCCTGCGCGAGCGCATGCTCGAGATCGGCGACCAGATCCTCCGTGTCTTCGAGCCCGACGGAGAGGCGCAGTAAATCCGCGGGAACCGGCGTGCCGGTGCCTTCGATGCTGGCGCGGTGCTCTATCAGGCTTTCGACACCGCCGAGGGAAGTCGCCCGTTTCCACAATTGGACGTTTGCCGCAGTCGCAATGGCTGCGTTCTCGCCTGTGGCGGACCCGCTTTTCGCACCCCGCACCCGGATTGACAGCATTCCGCCAAAACCGCCGTGCATTTGTCGTGCGGCGATTGCATGACCCGCAAAGCCCGGCAAGCCCGGGTAAAGCACTTCTTCGACGAAACGATGTTGGGTCAAACGCTCGGCGATGCTTTGCGCACTGTCGCACGCGGCTCGTACACGGGGAAAGAGCGTTCGCATGCCGCGCATGAGCAGCCATGCCTCGAACGGTCCGAGCACCCCACCGATTTGCGCACGAATGGATTTGATGCGCAGCCACAGCGGCGAGTCCTCACGCGCGGTAAGGGTTCCGGCGAGGACGTCAGAATGCCCGTTCAGGTATTTCGTTGCCGAATGCATCACGATATCCGCCCCCAGCTCGAACGGGCGCGTCAGAACCGGTGTCGCAACGGTGGAATCCACCGCCACGGCAGCGCCCGCCGCATGCGCGATTTCGCAGGTAAGCGCGATGTCGGTGATCGTCCACAGCGGGTTCGCGGGCGATTCGATCCAGACTACCCTGGTCTTGTCGGACTGAACGGCGCTCCGCACATCGTCCGGATCGTTCATTTCGATGAACTGCACGCGCAATCCCCATCGCGTCGCAAAGTTCATCAACCAGTTGCGAAGCGACCAGTACATCACTTTAGGAGCGAGAACATGATCTCCTGGCGCCAGCGCCTGGAATACCGCGGTCGCCGCGGCCATACCGGATGCGAACAGCAGGGAGGCGTGCCCGCCTTCGAGCGCGGTCAGCACTGCCTCGGCCTGATCGAATGTCGGGTTGTGATCGCGCGCGTAGGTGCGGCCCGAGCGGTATTGATTGTCGGGGTCCCGCAAAAACGTCGTGGAGGTGTGAATGGGCGGCGCGATCGCGCGCGTTTGCTCGTCAACCCATCCGAGCCCCTGGGCAGCAATGCTGGCGGGCTTCACGTATCTTCCTCCGCTGAGTCAGGCGCGCTTCGGGACGAGTCGATTCAAAAAGATGTGCGCCACAATACGAGCGAACAGCCTCGCCCTCTTTCGGATTCTAACGCAGCATGGAGTTTTCGATCGGCCCAATCCTTTGATTCGCAACGCTGCCGTCATCGTCGGAGGGGCCATGAGAACGCTCGCGACCCAACGCGGTCTGAAGAGCGATACGCTATTCTTTGCTGAAGCCGGCTTTCAACCATGATCAGGTCTTTCGCAAAATACACTTGGCGCGCGCTCGCCTTCGTCGCTGCACTAGCGGTGGTCACCGCAAGCTCGGCGGTGAGGGGCGATTCCTTTGAAGTAGCCCCCCTGCCGCTACCCGGCCCGTTCCCGGTTGCGTGCAGCAATGTGGTGCAGGATTTCAGCCGTGTCGCCACCGGCGAAAGCGCGAGCGACTATTGGGAAGGCATCCCCCGCTCAGGCGGTCGGTCGCGCTATGTCACCGATCTCCTGGCCGATCCTGCCAACACGCTGTCGGTCGCCGTCACCGCGCCGCCCGACAGCAGTCTCTTCGGCTCCTTCGCGGGCCGCACCGTTCCCTACGTCATCGTGGTCTGCTATCCGACGACCGGCACCAATCCGCGTCCCGATTATGTGCTGCCCGAGGGCAAGGCGGTCCCCCACATGCAGCGCGGCAGCGAAGCTCCGTTGCTCGCCGATGCGGCGGCACGCTACCCGCTGCTTCTCTTCTCGCACGGCTATGGCGGCAGCCCCATCTCCGGCGATTACATCGATGTGCTGCTGGTCCTGGCCAGCTTCGGCTACGTCGTTGCCGCGCCGTTTCATGGCGACCCGCGCTTTTCCGAGCTCCGTGTCGACGGCATCATCGATTATCTTTACCTCCTTACGCATCTGCAGGATTTCACGGCGATGCAGGCGTTGCGGCCGCTTTCAATGTCGGCGACCATCGATTTGCTGCTCTCGGATCCTCAGTGGTCAGCGCACCTCGATGCCACAAAGATCGGCGGCTTCGGTGCAAGCCAGGGTGGCGAGACGCTTCTCTTGATGGCTGGCGCCGGTCTCACCAAGTCCATCGGCCTATCCTGGTCGCAGGTCTCCAACGACTCCCGGCTGAAGGCGGCCGTCGGCTACGTCCCCTACTTTGGACAGTCTGTGTTCCCCGCCTTCGGTCGAGATCAGCACGGCTTGGACGGCATAGCACTCCCCTACCTCGCCATCAGCGGCACCGCGGATACGACCGCCCCGATCGGACCAACGGCGCAGGGCATCTCGCGGCTCTCGGGCCCGCGCGAACTCGTTGCGCTGACCGGCGTCGATCATCACTTCGATGTCGCGTCGACCAACGACATCTTCACCTGGACCGTGACGTTTCTGGACGCGCACGTTCGTGGCGACCCGGCCGCGCTGGACAGGATACGTAGGATGACAAACGTGGCCGGCGGCGGCGACGACCGCATCCTCATACCGTATACCGCGCCGGCACCGAATAATTTCGGTGGCTTGTGGTGGAATGCACCTGCCCGCTCGGAGTCGGGCTGGGGTATCAGCTTCGCGCATCAGGGCGACGTGATCTTCGCCTCGTGGTTCACCTACGACCTCAACGGCAAAGGCTGGTGGCTGGTGATGACGGCACCCAACACCGGCGGCAATACCTTCAGCGGCACCTTGTATCAGGTCACCGGCCCGGCGTTCGACGCGGTGCCGTTCGATCCTGCGCAAGTGATCGGCACTCCGGTGGGAACGGGAACGCTCAGCTTCAGCGACGCCGCGAACGGGACTTTCGCGTACACCGTCAACGGCATCTCGCAGACCAAATCCATCACCCGCGAGGTGTTCGGGCCGCTGCCGCATTGCACCTTCGGCGCGCTGGATCCGGCGCTTGCCGCCAACTACCAGGATCTATGGTGGAACGCGCCGGGCGGCTCGGAATCGGGCTGGGGCGTCAACCTGGCGCATGAAGGCGACACGATCTTCGCCACCTGGTTCACCTACGACCACGATCGCACGCCGATGTGGCTGGTGGCAACCGCTCCCAGGACAATGTCCGGGACTTATGCCGGGACGCTGTATCGCACCACGGGTCCGCCGTTCAATGCGGTACCGTTCAATCCGGCCGCTGTCGTCGGGACTCCGGTGGGCAACGCGACCTTCACTTTCGCCAACGGCAATAGCGCGAGCTTCGCCTATACGGTCAACGGTGTTTCGCAGGTCAAGACGATCACCCGCGAGATCTTCCGCGCGCCGGGAACGGTGTGCCAGTAGCGACGGTTACAGCGGCGGC
>JALZAO010000194.1 GCA_030948305.1 Pseudomonadota bacterium | reverse complement strand
CCATCGTTGCGCGCCGTGGCCGCCTGCTCGAGGAGGTCGCCGCGCTCATTCTGGCGAACGGTTACGCCCGGCCTGCGATTATCGAATGCGACCTGATGCGCGAAGACGCGGCGACCACGATCGCGAACGCAGCGCTCGCGGCGCTCGGCTCGGTCGACATCCTCGTCAACAACGCGGGCGGGAGCCGAAAATTCGACCTGAACTCGACCGAGGAGCAGTGGAACGAGGCGCTTACGCTCAACTTCACGCGGCAGCGACAGCTGACGCACGCGCTGCTCGCGCAAATGATCGCGCGCCGCTGGGGCCGCATCATCAATATCACGGGAAAAAGCGAGCCCGACGGGATCAACGGCGCATTCTGCGCCAAGGCTGCGATGCATTCCTGGGCGAAGGGCCTTTCGCGTGAAGTGGGCAAGCACGGCATCACCGTGAACTCAATCCCGCCCGGGCGCATCATGAGCGAGCAGATACTTCGCAACTACACACCCGAGTATCGGCAATGGCAGAGCGAGCACGAGATTCCGGTGGGCGAGTACGGCCAGCCCGACGACATCGCCAATCTCGTTTCCTTCCTCGCCTCGCCGCGCGCCCATTACATCACCGGGGCGGTGATCCCGGTGGATGGCGGCCTTCGGCGATATCAATTCTAGGGATGAACGAATGAAAAGCATCGCCGCCGCAATCATCGTCGCGCTCGCGTTCGTATTCGCGGCGCACGCACAAACGTATCCCGTCAGGCCGATCCGGTTCGTCGTGCCGTTTGCTCCCGGCGGGAGCTCCGAGATTGTCGGACGCTCGGTCGCGGCCGAAATGTCGAAGATCCTCGGGCAACAGGTCTACGTCGAGAACAAGCCCGGCGCCGCGGGCAATATCGCCATGGCGGAAGTTGCCAAGGCCGAGCCGGACGGCTACACGCTGATACTCGGACACATCGGCACGCTCGCCGTGAATCCGTACATGTTCGAGAAGCTGCCGTACGATCCGGATCGGGATTTCATCGCTGTATCCCTGCTCGCGATCGTACCGAGTCTATTCGTCGTGAATGCATCGGTGCCGGCCAGGGACATGAAGGAATTCGTCAAACTCGCGCAAGCGAATCCTGGCAAGCTTACCTACGGCTCGGCGGGCAACGGATCGGCGGGTCATCTCGCGTTCGAATACCTTAAGCTCGAAGCGAAGATCGACGTGCTGCACGTCCCCTACCGGGGTACAGGCCCGCAGCTCACCGATCTGCTCGGCGGTCGCCTCGACGCTTCGGCGGCAGGAACGCCGCCGCTGCTGCCGCACATCAAGACAGGCAAGCTGCGCGCAATCGCGGTCGGCACACCGCAACGTATCGCTGCGCTGCCCGACGTACCCACCGTCGCGGAGCAGGGCTATCCGGGATTCGAGACCTCGCAGTGGTACGGCCTGATGGTCCCGGCGAAAACGCCGGATGCGATCGTGAAACGGCTTGCCGGCGCAGCGGCGCAGGCGGCGAAGAGTGCCGCCGTGCTGGAGCTATTTGCGCAGGACAACGCGGTCGCGGTGGGCTCGACACCAGCGGAGTTCGCGGCGTACATCAGGAAAGAACAGACTCGATGGAAGGAAGTCGTCGAACGGGCGCGCATTCGCGCCGAGTGACGATTTCGCAATGTCCACCGAGGAACAGGATGTGATCGTCGTGGGCGGCGGCAACGCCGCGTTGTGCGCCGCGCTCGCCGCGCGCGAGCATTGCGCACGCGTGCTGGTCCTCGAGCGCGCTCCCTTCGATGAGGCCGGCGGTAACTCGCGCTTCACGGCGGGGGCAATGCGCGTCGTATACAACGGCGTGGACGATCTGAAAGCACTCATGCCCGATCTCACCGACGGCGAAATCGCGCAGACCGACTTCGGCACCTACACCTCGGACCAGTTCTTCGACGACATGGGTCGCATCACGCAGTACCGCTGCGATCCCAACCTCACCGAACTTCTTGTAACGAAAAGCTTCGAGACGCTCGCGTGGATGCGCACGAAAGGCGTGCGCTTTGTTCCGATCTGGGGCCGGCAGGCGTTCAAGGTCGATGGCCGCTTCAAGTTCTGGGGCGGACTCACGGTGGAGACCTGGGGCGGTGGCGAGGGACTGGTCGATGCATTGACCAAAGACGCGAAAAAGCAGGGCATCGACGTCTGGTATTCGGCGCGCGCCTTCGAATTGATCCACGACGACGACGGTGTGCGCGGCGTGCGGGTGAAGCGCGAGGACAAGACGGTGGAAGTGCGCGGCAAGGCCGTGGTGCTCGCGGGCGGCGGCTTCCAGGCGAACCCGGAGTGGCGCGCCCGCTATCTCGGACCCAATTGGGAGCTTGCCAAGGTGCGCGGCACGCGCTTCAACACCGGAGACGTGATCCGCATGGCGCTCGACATGGGCGCTGCGGCGGCCGGCAACTGGTCGGGCTGCCACGCGGTCGGCTGGGAAAGGAATGCGCCCGAATTCGGCGATCTCCGGATCGGAGACCAGTTCCAGAAGCACAGCTACCCGTGGGGCATCATGGTGAACGCCGCGGGCAAGCGTTTTGTCGACGAGGGCGCGGACTTCCGCAACTACACCTACGCCAAATACGGCCGTGCGATCCTGAACCAGCCCGGTCAATTCGCCTGGCAGATCTTCGACCGGAAGGTGCTGCATCTCTTGCGCGACGAGTACCGCATTCAACAGGTCACCAAGGCGAGTGCGAATACGCTCGAGGAGCTGGTGAGCAAACTCGATGACGTGGACGCCGACGGCGCGTTGGCGGAAATCAACGCCTACAACCGCGCCGTGAAACAGGACGTGCCGTTCAATCCCAACGTGAAGGATGGTCGCGCCACACTCGGGCTCGCGGTGAGCAAATCCAACTGGGCCAACACGATCGACGAGCCGCCCTTCGAGGCGTATGCGGTGACCTGCGGCATCACCTTCACCTTCGGCGGGCTTAAGATCGACACCGGCGCGCGCGTGATCTCCACCGACGGCATACCCATTCCGGGGCTTTACGCGGCGGGGGAGCTCGTCGGCGGGATCTTCTACTTCAACTATCCGGGCGGCACCGGGCTCACCAACGGCGCGGTGTTCGGCCGCATGGCGGGGACCAACGCCGCGCGCGAGTCGCTGCGATGATGCCGAACGACGGAAACGTGCAATGCCGTCGTCATAAAATCGGGTGCGGCCGTGCGCTTCGTCATCTGCAATGTCAGCTGGTGGGCACGAACTACGTCGCGGTCGAATCCAGGTTTCGCTAATTTGTTGTAAGAAAACACGTCGCTCGACCAAGCCGCATGAATTGAATTGACGCCCGGCGCGGGCGCCCCTAGGATAGCCGCTTGCAACCGGGCTCGCATGCCGGCGGGGTGAGGTTATGCGAGAGGACTTTGGTGGTTGCCGAATGCTTTGTCGATCCGAAGGGGCGTCCTATGAAAATTAGAAAGCAATTCGCGGTGAGCTTATTCACTTCGCTATGGCTTGCCTGTTTGCTGGTCTCGCCGCTCCATGCGGCGGTGAAGGCGCCGGCTGGCGCTCACGTTGATCCCGCCGCGCTCGTCAACGTAACCAACGGGATCCTGGTCCTCGAGATCGAGAACGCCAACACCGGTGACCTCGGCATGTGGACCGTCAGAACCGGCGCGAGCCATCCGAATCCAGGCCAGCTGGTCCTATACCCTGTCGGTACGTCGTATATCACCTTCAGGGATGCCACTGCGATGATCATGTACGGCAATGCCGGCAGCGCCGCGCCGGGTCTTGCTGGCTACACCTATCAGAACATGAGCACAGCCCCGGGCGTCGGAGTGGTGACCGCCATTGCGAACGGCTTCCGCACGGTGTGGACCATACCGAGCTGGACGATTACCCAGGACGTGGTGATCAACGGCACCACGTTGAGCAATACCAATGTCCAGCAAACGGTGACGGTGACCAACACCTCTGGTGCGCCCAGGCAATATGGACTGCGCTTCATGTGGGACTGGGACATCGCCGGCAACGACGCGTCGTTCTTCCGCACCCGCAATCCGGATGGCGCGTTTACGAGCACATTCACGACCTACACCAATCCGGCTTTCCAGCTTTTCGAGGAGGTCAACAACCTCACGACGCCCTTGTTCAGCGTGTTCGGAACGGTAACGGGCGGACCACTCGTTCCGACGCCGACGCCGCCTGAGCAACTGCGCTATTCCTCCTGGGGCACCGCCTACAGCGCCGCCTGGGAC
>JALZAO010000193.1 GCA_030948305.1 Pseudomonadota bacterium | reverse complement strand
CTTGTAACGCTTTCGCGTAACGGCGTGATCACTACATGGTAACCAATCCGCCCGAAAAGACAATTGCGATCGGGGCACGGGGACTCTCATCCAGGAGCCGGCGATGTGAGCAGCGAGCCAGGTCCCACTCGCGTCAGCGAGTGGGGTGCGAGCGCCCGCGAATCAGCGCCCGCCGGCGACGCAGGATCTCATATCACGTACAGCGTGCAAGGAGCCGGCGCTTGCCGCCGCTGTACCTTTTCACTATGCTCGACCGGTCCAAGCAACCGACGGCGAATAGCACATGGGTCACAGATTGTCGAAGATCGTCACCCGGACCGGCGACGGCGGCACCACCGGCCTGGGTAACGGCTCGCGCGTGGCCAAGGACTCGCCTCGCATCGAGGCCATCGGCGCGGTCGACGAATTGAACTCGACGCTCGGTTTGCTGTTGTCGGAGACCCTGCCCGAGGCCTGCGCTTCGGTCCTGACGGACGCGCAGCACGACCTGTTCGATCTGGGTGGCGAGTTGTCGATACCGGGACACGTCGCGGTGACCGATGCGCATGTTCTGCGGCTCGAGGCCGCCGTCGAGCGCTTCAACGCGGATCTCTCTCCGCTCAAGGAATTCATCCTCCCCGGTGGAACGCGTGCGGCGAGCCTGGCGCATATTGCGCGTACCGTGTGCCGGCGCGCGGAGCGCGCGCTGGTGCGACTCGCACTGAGCGAGCCGGTCGGCGATCCCGCGCGCAAGTACCTCAATCGTCTTTCCGACCTGCTGTTCGTGCTGGCGCGGGTACTCAACCGCGAAGCCAAGGTCGGCGACGTGCTTTGGCGCAAGGATCGCCTTCACGCTTGAACAAAATGAGTGAACAACGTGGGCGTTGGTGAGTCGATCGGCCATGACCCTGGATCCTGACCAGCGGCGACAACGCAGCGCGCGCCTCGCCGATCTCCTGGCTCGCACCGCGCTTTCCGACCAGCAGGCGTTCGCCGAGCTCTATCGCCTGACGTCGCCGCATCTATATGCCGTTGCGCTGCGTATATTGCGAGTATCGGGTGCCGCCGAGGAGGTGCTGCAGGAAAGCTACGTCAACATCTGGCATCACGCCGGATCGTATGTCGCTGCGAAGAGCCAACCGCTGACCTGGATGACCAGCATCGTGCGCAACCGCTGTCTCGATCAGATGCGCCGGCGCGAGATCGACACAGTCACGATAGACGATGAGGAACAAGGGATCATGCTCGCCGACGACCGCCCCAGCCCGATCGACCTGCTGCTAGCGAGCGCCGACGCGCTCGCGGTGAGAAGCTGCGTCGAACGATTGGAGGCCGGACAGAAGCAGGCGATCGCGCTCGCGTTCTACCAGGGCCTGTCGCATTCGGAGCTCGCGTCCCACCTTCGTCAGCCGCTGGGCACGGTCAAGTCGTGGGTGCGTCGCGGTCTCGAGCGCCTCAAGGCATGCCTCGACGACGCCGGCCTCAAGCGCTAACGACGCCGACGCGCAAAATCGACGATCGCGATGGATTACCTCAAACCCCAACGTCTGGACGCACTGGCTGCCGAGTACGTGCTCGGGACACTCTCGCGGGCGGCGCGCGCGCGCATGGCTCGACTCGCTCGCGGCAACGAAACCGTCGCCGCGGCGCTTCGATCATGGGAAAACCGTCTGCTGCCGCTCTCGGAGAGCCTGCCTTCCGTCTCACCCCCCGAACGTGTGTGGCCTGCCATCCTCGGCCGGATCCAGGATCGACGCGAATCAGGTTCGGTTTGGACCAACCTCGGACTCTGGCGCGGCCTGACGCTGGCCGGCTTCGCGACAGCCCTGGCGCTGGTGGTAGTGCTCCTGACACCGCGTCCCGAAACGCCGATGGAAACACTGGTGGCGGTGCTCGCGGGGCAGGATGCGCGGCCGGCATTGATCGTTTCCGCCGACCGGTCCGCGCGAACGCTGACGCTTAAAGCCGTCGCTCGGGTTCAGCCCGATGCCGACCGCGTGCTGCAACTCTGGGCGCTGCCGGAGCAAGGCAATCCGCGCTCGCTCGGATTGATCCCTGCCTCGGGCGCAGGATTGGGTGTCGTGCGCGTGAATTTGCCGACGCCGGCCGGACAAGCGCTGCAGAACATCCCGGCGCTTGCCGTCAGCCTCGAGCCGCCCGGGGGTTCCCCGACCGGCTTGCCGACCGGTCCGGTGCTCTACTCGGGCCCGATCCAGCGGCTGTATTGACCCGCGGCTTTGGCTAGGACCGGGTGGCGACGACGCTGACCCGGAACGGGGCGGTCGATGCCTCCACGACCGCGGCCTGGGGCGCGCTAAGCGTGGTGGAGATGACTTGCCGGGCACCCGGTGTAATTGCGACCGTACTTTGCGCGAGTGCCGCCAGCCCGATGATTACCGCTGTCGTGAGGGCGGCGGCCATTACTGCTGCCGGAAACCGATGGCTGTTTTCGTTCATGTACATTGCAATCTCCTTGTGTGCCCGGCGACCCCGCCGCGCTTTTCGTTAGCAAGCTTCACTGAGGCTTCGGCTTGTTGGATGCGCCGGCCGGTCGATCCGGATTCAGCGCATTGCCTTGCGATCTGCCTGCACCTTAGCCCACGGCACAGGCGGGTCCCAGAGCGATGCGACGAAGCTCTCAAATTCGGGCGCGAGAGTGCGCAACAGGCGATGAGCGGCGCCGGGCGCACGGCGCGTCCAATCGGGCGGCGCCGGCCGGACGGGCGCGAGGCTCTAGGACTTGCTGACGGCCTGCTCGATGGCGCCGAAGATCGAGTGCCCGCCATCGTCGAGCATCTCGATGCGAACCCGATCGCCGAAGCGCAGAAACGGCGTTGACGGCTTGCCCGCGAGTATCGTCTCCACGGTACGCTGTTCGGCGATGCAGGAGTAGCCGACTCCTCCGCTCGCGGCCGGCCGGCCCGGACCGCCGCCTTGCTTGTTGGACACGGTGCCCGAACCGATGATGGTGCCGGCAGAAAGCGCACGCGTCTTCGCCGCGTGTGCGATCAGATCCGGAAAACTGAATGTCATGTCGACCCCGGCATTGGGATGCCCGAACAGAGCGCCGTTCAGCGTCGCCATCAGCGGCAAGTGCAGCTTGCCGCCGCGCCATGCGCCGCCCAGCTCGTCCGGCGTCACCGCGACCGGAGAAAAGCTCGACGCCGGCTTGCTCTGAAAGAAGCCGAAGCCTTTGGAGAGCTCCGCCGGAATGAGGTTGCGCAGGCTCACGTCGTTGACCAGCATCAGGAGCCGCACCTGCGACTCGGCCGCGTGCGGCGTCGCTCCCATCGGCACGTCGCCGGTGATCACCGCGACCTCGGCTTCGAAATCGATGCCCCAGCTCTCATCCGGAAACGCGATGTCGTCCGTCGGCGCGAGGAAGCCGTCCGAGCCGCCTTGATACATCAGCGGATCGGTCCAGAACTCCGCCGGCATGGTCGCGCCACGCGCCTGCCGCACCAGCTCGACGTGGTTGACGTAGGCCGAGCCGTCCGCCCATTGATATGCGCGCGGCAGCGGTGAATGCGCCCGCCGCGGATCGAACGCGACGGCCCCTGCCAATTTTCCCTCGTTCAATTGCGCGTAGAGCTGCTCGAGACGTGGCGCGGCCTCGTCCCACGCGTCGAGCGCCGCCTGCAGCGTGCGCGCAATCTCGGGCACGGGAACGGCACGCGACAGATCGCGACCGACAAGCGCCAGGCTGCCGTCGCGTGAGCCATCCTTGAGCGTCGCGAGCTTCATCTTCAAGAAGTCGTGCGCTTGAGGGCGTAGCCGTCGGCGCGATCTTCCATTTCCCAGCCGGCGGCTTGAATTTCGGCGCGCAGGCGATCGGCCTCGGCCCACTGTCGGGACTGCCGCGCGGCGGCGCGCGCCGCGGCCAGCACCGCAATCGTCTCGGGAATCGACTCGGCCTTGGGCGCCCAGAGACCAAGCCCGAGCCCGAACACGCGGTCGAAGTCGAGCAGCGTCGCCTTCTTGGTGTCCACGGCCAAGTTGCCACGAAGCACCTCCCACGCCAGCGCCAACGCGCGCGGCAGGTTCAGGTCGTCGTTGATTTCCGCAGTAAAGCGTTCGCGATATCCGGCGTCCGGTTGAGCGGCATTCGTGTCGATCTCACCGAGCGCGAACACGCCGTTACGAAGCCGGTCGAGGCCCTTCGCCGCCGCGTCCAGTGCGTCCCAGGTGAAATTGAGCTGGGTACGATAGTGTGCAGTCATGCAAAGGTAGCGATACGCCAA